>NZ_JBVVQO010000056.1:0-33306 GCF_055811215.1 Mesorhizobium sp. WSM4819 | reverse complement strand
GTGGCTCTTGATCGCCGCGTTCCTGAACCGGCCGAAGCAGCTTGCCGCTTAGCGATCAAGATTGTTCACGGTCGACAAAAAAGCCGGATCAACGAAGATCCGGCTGAGTTTGATTGGAAGTGCCTGTTAAGGCTAACCTCCAGAGGGGAACACTCGAGGGCGCTAATGGGAGGAGAACGCGCCCAGGAGATGATCCCTATATGTGCTCATCATGCCCAAGAAACAAGCATCTATTTTGCAACACTCGCATGCAAAATGACACAGGCTGTGGTCTAAGCCGTTGCTTGGCCTCGTAGGACCAGAAGAATCGCGAAATGCGGTGCGCAGCCAGTCAAGAATCACTGCGAAATAGCGAACCAGCGCCGATTTTCGGTCCAGAACGCAGAAAACAACGAATGGTGGCGAATCAGGCAGCGCGCGTTTATTTTTGCGGCAGCCATTGTTTTTGGGGCAGACATGCATCGGCCCGAAAATCGCGACCAAGGAAGCCCCGATGAGGACCCGTCAGGCGATCGCCGGCAGCGCGCTGTTCTTCATCGCAGCGCCCGGTGTGGTCGCGGGATTGCTGCCCTGGCTGTTGACCGATCGCTATCGCATGCCATGGTCGGACCCTGCCCGGCCTGGTCCCGGTCGGCTGGGTCCTGATTGTCGTTGCAATGGCCTTGCTGCTTCATGCCTTTGCCCGTTTTGCTCTCGAAGGCCGAGGCACGCCCGCTCCGGTCGCCCCAACCGATCGACTGGTTGTCGGCGGCATCTACCGCCATGTCCGCAACCCGATGTATGTGGCTGTGCTGGCGATCCTCCTTGGCCAGGCGCTGCTGTTTTCGAGCGCGGCTCTCGTCGCCTATGCCGCTATCGCCGCCGTCGCCATGGTCTCGTTCGTGAAGTTCCATGAGGAACCGACGCTTGCCCGCCGCTATGGCGCCGAGTACGAGGCCTACCGCCATGCCGTTCCAGGCTGGCTCCCTCGCCTGAGGCCACGGCGCGGCCAGTAAGGGATCGTCCGCGATGCAAGCAGGAAACGACTTGCAGAAAGGATCCGTTCAGAACGACCAGCTTCGCGCCTTGGCGATGATGAAATCGCGGAAGACGTGCAGTTTCGCCTGGTTCTTCATCGCATCGGGATAGGCGAAATAGGTGTCGAAGGACGGCACTTCGGTCTCCGGCAGCAACTGCACCAGGCCTGAATCCTTGCTGACCACATAGTCGGGCAGCATGGCGATGCCGGCGCCACCCTGGACCGCGCGCTTGATCGACAATATGTCGTTGATCTGCAGCGTCGGCACCCTTTGCCCGCCTTCGAAATCGCCGACCGTTTCCAGCCAGTTCAATTCCGACAGATGCGCCGGCACCGGCACGCCGAAGGTGACGATGCGATGGCTCTTTAGCTCGGCGATCGACGCCGGCTTGCCATATTTGTTGACGTAGGAAGGGGCGGCGTAGAGATGGAAATGCACCGTGAACAGGCGGCGCTGGATGAGATCGGGCTGCTGCGGCTGGCGCAGCCGGATCGCGCAGTCCGCCCGGCGCATGGTGAGGTCGAGTTCCTCGTTCGCCAGGATCAGCTGCAGGCTGATCTCGGGATAGAGCTCGATAAATTCCTGCACGCGCTCGGTCAGCCAGCCGGCACCGAGCCCCACTGTGGTCGTCACCCTGAGCACGCCGGAGGGCCGGTCCTTGGCCTCGGTCAGCCGCGACTTGATCGTCTCCAGCTTCATCAGCACGTCATGCGCCGTGCGGAACAGCATCTCACCCTGCTCGGTCAACACCAGGCCGCGGGCATGGCGATTGAACAGCGGCACGCCGACATCATGTTCGAGCGCGCTGACCTGCCGCGAGATCGCCGATTGCGACAGATGCAGTGTCTCGGCGGCGTGGGTGAACGACCCAGCTTCCGCCGCAGCGTGAAACACGCGTAGCTTGTCCCAGTCCAACGCCATGATGCCCCCATTCTGTTTTCTGGCGTCTGAATGAAAAATCAGGCTTTTGCGCGGCTTTTCTCGGCCGCTTGTTTACTCCGCAGCTTCGCGGTGAACTTCGATCCCGGCGAGGTACTTTTCCGCTTCGAGCGCGGCCATGCAGCCGAGCCCCGCCGCCGTCACCGCCTGGCGGTAGATGTCGTCGGTCACGTCGCCGGCGGCGAACACGCCCGGCACGTCGGTGCAGGTCGAATCCGGCGCCGTCCACAGATAGCCGTTCGGCTTCTGCTTCAGCTTGCCGGCGAACAGTTCGACCGCCGGTGCATGGCCGATCGCCACGAACACGCCGTCGACCGTCAGATGCATCTCCTGGCCGGTCACCAGATTGCGCAGCTTCAGTCCTTCCACCGACGGCGGCAGCGGCATCTTGCCGGACTGGCCGGTGATCTCGTCGACGACGGTGTCCCAGATGACGCGGACATTGTCCTTCTTGAACAGCCGCTCGCTCAGGATGCGCTCGGCGCGGAAGTCGCTGCGTCGGTGGATGACCGTCACGCTCTTGGCCAGGTTGGAAAGATAAAGCGCCTCCTCCACCGCCGAATTGCCGCCGCCGATCACCGCGACATCCTTGCCGCGATAGAAGAAGCCGTCGCAGGTGGCGCAGGCCGATACGCCGAAGCCCATAAAAGTCTGTTCGCTCGGGATGCCCAGCCATTTCGCCTGCGCACCGGTGGCGATAATCAGCGCGTCGGCGGTATAGGTTGCGCCGGAATCGCCCTTGGCACGGAACGGCCGCACGTTGAGGTCGACCTCGGTGATGATGTCATTGATGACGTCGGTGCCGACATGCTCGGCCTGTTTCAGCATTTGCTCCATCAGCCACGGACCCTGGATCGGATCGGCGAAGCCGGGATAGTTTTCGACATCGGTGGTGATCATCAACTGGCCGCCCTGCTGCAGCCCGGCGACCAGCATCGGCTTCAGCATGGCGCGGGCGGCGTAGATTGCCGCCGTATAGCCGGCGGGACCGGAGCCGATGATGAGAACTGGTGCGTGCTTGGACGTCATGTCAGGGCTTTCACAACAACCGGACGCGAATGAAGCGTCCGGCACAGGGATCGATTTCCGGCCTAATCTAGGTGTTGCGGGCGACGCCAGCAAGACGACCTCGCCTTCGTCCCCGGAAAGCTTCCCCGCAAACAGACGATCCATGAACATCTTGCGCGGGCGACTGTGCCAAAATCAGCGACTGAAGGGATGGAATGGACACCAAAGTCGTTTACAAAATCACGAAAGATTCTTGCGTGAAGCGCCGAAGGTATTTATGCCGCTCAAAGCCGATCTCGATGCCATCGACTGGAAGATCCTGCGCGAGCTTCAGCACGACGGGCGCATGACCAATGTCGAATTGTCCGGCCGCGTCGGCATTTCGGCTCCGCCGTGCCTGCGTCGCGTCAGGCGGCTGGAAGAAACCGACATCATCCGCGGCTATCGCGCCTTGCTCAATGCGCCGGCGCTCGGCCTGGACGTCGTCGCCTTTTGCCTCATCGGCCTGCATCATCAGGCGGATGCGGAGCTTAAAACCTTCGCCGAACGAACCCGCGGCTGGCCGATCGTTCGCGACGCCTGGATGGTGTCGGGCGAATCCGACTTTTTGCTGCATTGCGTGGCGAGCGACCTCGGCGCCTTTCAGACCTTCGTCATCGAGGAACTGGCCTCGGCGCCGAATGTCGACACGGTGCGGACGGCACTGACCATCCGTCGCGTCAAGGACGAGGGCCTGGTGGCTTTCAGCGAAGTGAGACCTTAATCCCGGCCGAGCTCGGCGATGGCGTCGCAGAGTTTGCTGTGATCGTTATCGGTCGTCAGGTTACGCGTCCTGGACGCACCTTCGCCGGAAGTCCGATTGGATCTGCCGTTCACCAGCCAACCCTCGCAGAGCCCGGCTCGCCGTCCGGCTTCCATGTCATCGGCCTTATCGCCGACGATGATCGATCGGCTGATATCCACGCACAGCAGATCGCGGGCGCGCAGAAGCATGCCCGGATTGGGCTTGCGCATCGGATGATCAGCTGCTGCCAGCTCGCCCGTCCCGCTCGAATGGTAGGCGCAGGCGAGCACCAGATCGATCCGGCAATTCTGCGCTTCGAGGAGCGCCAGCAGCCGGGCATTGACCGCGGCGAACTCCGGCCAACCGAAATAGCCGCGAGCTATGCCTGATTGATTGGAGACCACGATTGCCGGAACGCCGGCGATGTTGGCCGTTCGGATCACCGGCAGCATCTGGCTCCGCAGCACGATGTCAGCCGGATCGCTGGGGTAGCCGCTATCGACATTGATGGTGCCGTCGCGGTCGAGGAACAGCGCCGGCGTGCCAGCTGGAAAAGCGGAGCTGCCGACCCGCTCGACCCACAGGCCCGGCGCTTCGAGCGGGTAATGATCAGACCTCACGACCGGGCCGATGTCAGCCATCACAGAGGCGCGCTTCGACCATTTCGCACAGATGATGATAGAGACACAGATGCCCCTGCTGGATGATCGGCGTCGAGGTCGAGGGCACGTTGAGCAGGATATCGGAGAGCGGCTTGAGCTTGCCGCCGCTGTCGCCGGTCAGGCTGATCACCGTCATGTCCATCATGCGCGCCTGTTCGGCGGCGGCGAGGATGCTGGCCGAGTTGCCGCTGGTCGAGATGGCGAGCAGCACGGCGCCCGCGGCACCATGCGCCTCGACCTGGCGTGAAAACACCGTGTCGAAGCCGTAATCATTGCCCCAGGCGGTCAGCACCGCCGCATTGGCCGGCAGCGCGATGACGTTGTAGGCCTTGCGCTCCTTCAGGAAGCGGCCGACCAGTTCGCCGGCGATGTGAATGGCGTCGCTGGCCGAGCCGCCATTGCCGCAGATCAGCAGCGCCTTGCCCTGCGAAAGCGCGGCGACGACGGCGGTAACCGCCCGCTCCATCTCGCTGGTGAGGTCGCGCTCGACCATCGCGGTGATCGCGGCCGCCGAGCGGACCAGATAATCGTTCAGTGCGGACATGAAAACCTCAGTTTGTGCTGCCGGCGCGCAACTTGCCGATGGTGCCGGTGGTGCTCTTGCCGGCGACGAGATCGACCAGCACGACGCGGCCGCCCGCTTTTTGCACGATTTCGGCGCCGACCACCTGATCGATCGAATAGTCGGCGCCCTTGACCAGTATGTCGGGCTTCAGCGCCTCGATCAGCGCGAGCGGCGTGTCTTCCTCGAAGACGACGACGGCATCGACCGAGGCAAGCGCCGCCAGCACGCAGGCGCGGTCATGCTCGTCGTTGACCGGGCGCCCCGGCCCTTTCAGCCGGCGCACCGAGGCATCGCTGTTGAGGCCGAGCACCAGCCGGTCGCACTGGCTGCGCGCCGCATGCAAAAGGCTGACATGGCCGGCGTGAAGGATATCGAAGCAGCCATTGGTGAAACCGACGCTCAGGCCCTCGTCCTTCCACGTCGCCACCAGCCGTGCGGCGGCGGCAGCATCAAGGATTGCATCCTTGTGGGCAATCGGTCCATGCGAGCGAAACAGCGCGCCGGCGAGTTCTTCGACCGTCAGCCGAGCGGTGCCGCGCTTTCCCACCACCACGCCACCGGCCGCGTTGGCGATGGCCGCCGCAATGACGCGGTCGGCGCCCGTAGCCAGAGCCAACGCAAACGCAGCGATGACCGTGTCGCCGGCGCCTGAAACGTCGAACACTTCTCGCGCCTGCGTGGCGATGTGCCGGGCATCGTCGGCGTCGACGACGCTCATGCCTTTTTCGCTGCGCGTCGCGACGACGAAATCGAAGCCATGTGCCGAGATCAACTCACGCGCCGCGGCGACGATCTCGTCATCGGCAAACACCGCGCGTCCGACCGCCTCGCCAAGTTCCTTGCGATTGGGGGTGATCGCCGTCGCCCCGGAATAGCAAGCATAGTCGCGGCCCTTGGGATCGACCAGCACCGGCTTTCCCGCCTCGCGGCAGATCGAGATCAGCTCGCCGGCGACGCCGTCGAGCAACATGCCCTTGCCGTAGTCGGACAGGATGACGATGTCGGCTTGCGCGAGCCCGGCCCGGAACAGCCGGATCAGCGTTGCCCGCTCCGCGTCGCCCAGCGGCTTGATTTCCTCTTCGTCGAAGCGCAGCACCTGCTGGTTGAGCGCGCTGAAGCGGCTTTTCGACGAGGTCATCCGGTTGGCGTCCTGCGCGAGACCGCCAGTGTCGACGCCAAGCTCGGCGAGCATGCGCATGAGATTGTCGCCGGCCGGATCGGCGCCGATCACTGAAACCGGTATTGCGGCGCCGCCGAGCGAGACGATGTTGGCGACGACATTGCCGGCGCCGCCCATTGCCGAGGTTTCGCCACGCCCGCGCAGCACCGGAATGGGCGCTTCAGGCGAAATCCGCTCGATGACGCCGTTGACGAAACGGTCGAGGATGAAATCGCCGACCACCAGCACGGTGACGTTGCCAAACCGCGAGATGGCGCGGTGAAGCGGTTCGGGAGAAGGCAGGTATTGCTCGCTCATATCATCTTCGACGTGCAATGAGAGCCGATCCCGATGCTGTGAAAACGCTGGACTGGCAGGGCTGGTCGTTCATGGCGAAGCCGATATACCGCAATTCGGCTCAGCGCAACGGCAGGCTCCCAACCGACCACAGCCAACGCTGGTTGGCGGATCAACTTTTCTGCAAAGCCACATGAACACCCAATCCGACGAGCACCGCGCCGCCCGCACGCCGCATCAGGCGTTGCGCGTGCCTCGAGCGCCGCAGCCTGGTGATCAGCGCACCCGCCAGCACCACGCACATGACATCCGCCGAGGAGAACATCAGATTGACGATCGTTCCGAGGACGAGGAATTGCAGCCAGACGGGAAACGTCGCCGATGCGTCGATGAATTGCGGCAGGAACGCCATGAAGAAGATTGCCGTCTTGGGATTGAGCACCTCGACGGTAATGCTCTCGAAAAAGGCGCGGCGGGCGGATTTCGGCTCGATGCCTGAGATAACAGCATCGTCTTGCGCCCTGGCGCGGAACAGCGACACACCCAGCCAGATCAGATAGAGCGCGCCGGCCAGCTTGACCGCCATATAGAGCGTCGGCACGGCATGGAAAAGCACGGACAGTCCTGCAGCGGCAGCGACGACGTGCACATAGCCGCCAAGATGGATACCCAACGCCGCCGTCAGGCCGGACCAGCGGCCGCGCGCCATGGTTTGCGCAGCAGCGTAAAGCATCGCCGGACCGGGGATGTAGGCAAAGATCGCCGTGGTGGCGAAAAAGGCGATAAGCAGTTCGGTCGACGGCATTACTCTTGCTCCTGTCGTGCTTCGCCGGTGGATCGCCGACTGAGGCGAAAGCTGTGCGGCGGCACTGAGGTCTGCAGCCAACCGCCGGATTGCGACCTGCTTTATCGACAGCCCCGCAAGCCTCCCCTATAAGGGCCGGAATCGGCACAAGATACCAGAGGCTTTCATGATCATCGTCACGGGCGGCGCCGGCATGATCGGCTCAAACATAGTCGCCGCGCTCAATGCCGAAGGGATCAGCGACATTCTCGTCGTCGATGACCTGACCGACGGCCACAAGATCGCCAATCTCGCCGACCTGCAGATCGCCGATTATCTCGACAAGGACGATTTCCTGCCGCGGATGGAGGCCGGCGACCTCGGCCGCATCGAGGCCGTTTTCCACCAGGGCGCCTGTTCGACCACCACCGAGTGGAACGGCAAGTTCATGATGGAAGTGAACTACGCCTATTCGAAGCGGCTGCTGCATGCCTGCCTGGCGCTGCGGCTGCCTTTCCTCTATGCCTCCTCGGCTTCCGTCTATGGCGGCGGCGCCGAGTTTCGCGAGGAGCCGGACTGCGAGCGCCCGCTCAATGTCTATGCCTATTCAAAGAAGCTGTTCGACGACTATGTCCGCCGCACCGTCTTCGAAACCGACCATTCGCCGGTGGCAGGCCTGCGTTACTTCAACGTCTATGGGCCGCGCGAGGCGCACAAGGGCGCCATGGCCTCGGTCGCCTACCATCTGTTCAACCAGGTCGAGCAAGGCCACAACCCAAAGCTGTTCGGCGCCTATGACGGTTTTGGACCTGGCGAGCAGAGCCGCGATTTCATCCATGTCGGCGACGTTGCCGACATCAATCTGTGGTTGTGGAAACGCGGCTCGAGCGGCATCTTCAACTGCGGCACCGGCCGTGCCCAGCCGTTCCGCGCCATTGCCGAAACGGTGATCGGCGCGCTCGGCAAAGGCGGGATCGAGTTCATCGACTTCCCCGATCACCTCAAGGGCAGCTACCAGAGTTTTACGCAAGCTGACATGTCCCGGTTGCGCGCCGCCGGTTACAATGGTCAGTTTCGCACAGTGGAAACCGGCGTCAGAGACTATGTCGAATGGCTGAAAGCCCAACGATCCTCGTGATCGGCCCACGCTGGGTGGGCGACATGGTGATGGCGCAGTGCCTGTTCTCGGCGCTGAGAGAGCTTCACCCGGACGCGGCGATCGACGTGCTGGCGCCGGCATGGGCGGCGCCACTGGTCAAGCGGATGCCCGAAATACGCCGGCAGGTCGATCTGCCGCTGAAAACCGGCGCGCTGGAATTCCGCATGCGAAGGCGTTTTGGCCGCCTGCTGCGCGGCCACTACGACATCGCCTATGTCATGCCTGGAAGCTGGAAGTCGGCGCTGGTCCCGTTCTTTGCCCGCATTCCGCGCCGTGTCGGCTACCTCAAGGAAATGCGCTACGGGCTGCTGACCGATATCGTAGCCTTGCCCGACGATATGAAACGGCGCACGGCGCAGGCCTATTTCGGCCTCGCGCAAGGCGGCACGTTCCATGCTCCCAAGCTCGCCGTCGACACGAAAAACCAGGCGGCATTGCTGGGCCGCTTCGGGCTGGAGGCGAAAAAATTCGTCGCGCTGATGCCGGGCGCCGAGTTCGGGCCGGCCAAACGCTGGCCGAGCGAACGCTATGCCGGCCTTGCCCGCGACATGATGGAAAGAGGTTTTGCGGTCGCGCTGTTCGGGTCGAAGAACGACGCCGACGTAACGGCGGAAATCGCCACGCTTGCCCCGGGCGCTGTCGATCTCGCCGGCCAGACGCGGCTCGAGGACGCCATCGACCTGATCGCCGCGGCCAGGCTTGCGGTGTCGAACGACAGTGGGCTGATGCATGTCGCTGCCGCGGTCGGCACGCCGATCGTAGCCGTCTACGGATCGACCTCGCCGCACAATACGCCGCCGCTCGCCGAGCAGCGCGAACTGGTCTGGCTCGGCCTGTCCTGTTCGCCCTGCCATCGGAAAATCTGCCCGCTCGGCCACCTCAACTGCCTGAACACGCTTGAGGTGGCGCAGGTCGCGGCAGCGGCGGAAAGGCTGCTGGAAATGCCGGCCGCCGCATGAGGGTGCTGATCGTCAAGACATCTTCGATGGGTGACGTCATCCACAGCTTTCCGGCTGTCGAGGATGCGCGCCGCAAGCGGCCGGACGTGTCGTTCGACTGGTGTGTGGAAGAGGCTTTTGGCGGCATCGTGGCGTTGCATCCGGCGATCGCAACCATCCACACCGTGGCAATCCGGCGCTGGCGCACAAGCCCGCTCGTCCCCAGCACATGGCGCGAGGCAGCGGCATTGCGCCGCGCCTTGCGGGATCACCGCTACGATCTCGTCATCGATGCGCAAGGATTGCTGAAGTCGGCCGTGGTGGCGAAACAGGCCGCGGCGCCGATCGCCGGCTTCGACCGGTCGAGCGCTCGCGAGCCTTCGGCGACCTTGTTCTACGACCGCCGCTATGCTGTGCCGCGCGATCTGCACGCCATCGAACGCACAAGGCGGCTGTTCGGGCTGGCGCTCGGCTATGAACCGGATTTTTCCGGGCTCGAGTCCGGCATCGTGCCGCCAGCCGTCGAGGCGACTTTTGTCGGCGAAAAAGCCGCCTTCCTGTTGCACGGCACCAGCCGCGAGGACAAGAAATGGCCGGTCGGCGACTGGATCGAGACGGCCCGGCTTCTCGTCGAAAGAGGAATGACGCCGGTCACCACCTGGTCGAACGACACGGAACAGGCGGTTGCCGAGGCGATCGCCCAAGCCGTTCCACAGACCGTGCTGGTGCCGAAATCACCGCTTGCCGAGATCGCCGCGATCATCGGCCGGTCGGTGCTGATCATCGGCGCCGATACCGGCCTTACCCACCTCGCCAGTGCCTTCGGCCTGCCGACCGTCGCGGTGTTTGTGGCGACAGAACCCGGCCTGACCGGCCCGCGCGGGCCGTTCTCGTCAACACTGCTGGCCGCGCCCGGCAGTCGTGTCGCGCCGATAGAGGTGGTGGCGGAAGCAGAGAGGCTGCTTGAGCGCCAAGCGCTTAGTCGGGCCGGCGCCGGCAAGAATTGATTTGTGCAATCAATTCAATCGGAAAGGTCGGCGCCGCCCTCTTCCCTTCTCCCCTTGTGGGAGAAGGTGGATTGGCGCGCAGCGCCGGTTGAGGGGTGCTGGCCGGAGTGCTGTTGGTGCCAAGCTGGAACACCCCTCATCCGACCTCGCTTCGCGAGGCCACCTTCTCCCACAAGGGGAGAAGGCAGAGCAGCGCCAATTCTTAGATGAACTGCACCTGGACGATCTCGTAGCCCCGCGCGCCGCCTGGCGCGTTGACCTCGATGGCATCGCCGACTTCCTTGCCGATCAGCGCCCGCGCGATCGGCGAGGAGATCGAGATGCGGCCGGACTTCACGTCCGCTTCCTGGTCGCCGACGATCTGGTAGGTCTTCTTCTCTTCCGTGTCCTCGTCGACCAGCACCACGGTCGCGCCGAACTTGACCTTTTCGCCGCTGAGCTTGGTGATGTCGATCACTTCGGCGCGGGCGATAAAATCCTCGAGTTCGTTGACGCGGCCCTCATTGAGACTCTGCGCCTCTTTCGCCGCGTGGTATTCCGCGTTTTCGGAGAGATCGCCGTGCGAGCGCGCTTCGGAGATTGCTTCGATGATGCGCGGCCGCTCTTCCTGCTGGCGCCAGCGCAGTTCTTCCTTCAATGACGCGAACCCCTCGCCTGTCATCGGGACCTTGTTCATAATGCCTGACCTTTCCTGCCGCCGCCCCCGCATTCCGGGAGCGACCTTGTCGATGGGTACAAAAAGAAAACGGTCCGGCAGCCTCGGGCTAACGGAACCGTGTCACCGCAATTTCCTCCAATATAGCAATCTTCGCGGGTTTTTCACGCCAAAAAATCGGTTTTGAAAAATTCGCCCGCCATTTGCGGAAATGACGTCATGGCAGCCCGGCTGGCCGAGCGAGCGGCAATAAAAACCGGCTGCGATCGCTCACAGCCGGTGGTGAGGCGTGTTCGGGCTTCTATTCAGCTCTTCATGAAACGGTCTATCTGCTCGGACAGCATGCCGTATTCACGAGATCCCTTGCCGATGCGTTTCTCGATCTCGCGGAGCTGTTCCCGGGCGCCGGCGAGATCGCCGATCTGCAGATGCGCCTCGCCGAGATATTCGCGTACCAGCGTGTAATCAGGATCGATGCGCAGCGCTTCCTCATAATAGCCGAGACCGACGGTGACGCGTCCGGAATGGCGGTGCGAGTAGCCGAGGTAGTTGAGGATGCGAGGGTCTTTCTTGTCCGCAGCCAGGCTGAGCACGGCAATCGCCTCGTCATAACGTCCTGCCATCGCCAGCGCGCGGCCGGCTTCATAGATGTTGTCGTCGTCCAGCATGCCGTGCTTGGGCGCGACGCACTTCTTCAGCTTCTTGTCCCAGACCTTGCCTTTCTTGCACTGTGTCGTCTGGCTGCCACCGCCACCGCCTCCGCCACCCTCGCCCGCCGAAAACACCGGAACCGCAAACAGCGGCAGGGCGGCAACCGCCAGAACCTGGATCAGCAATCGTCTGCGCATCGAACCCTCCCTGAAGCATGACAATGCAAGACTAACGCCGGGCAAAAGCGGTTTCATCCCGGAAAAAAGCCACGGCCAGTGAAAGCCTTTTCAACGATCAGCGCCAGTCGGAAAATGGAAGCGCCGAACAAAACGTGACGAGCGCCGCAAATCCGCTATCATCCAGCAAACGCCAACGGAGTATGCGGAGACGGCCAGTGCAGCGGCGCCTTGAAAAAGAATGGGAGCTTTCGATCGGTCCCGACACGGTGCGCCTGTTCATCCTCAAGGCGAAGGCGTTGAGCGCCGCCGTCAACGAAGACTATGCCGATGGCGCCGAGCACGAGGTAGAACTCGATAGCGAGGCGCATGACAACCATCATCATGACGGTCTCGTCGAGGAACGTTCCGAGGACCTCACCGAAGAAGAGCTGCGCGAACTGATCAACGACCTCAATGTCGATGAGGCGGCCGAACTCGTCGCCCTCGCCTGGGTTGGACGCGGCGACTATGACGCCTCGGAATGGGCGGACGCGCTGACGGCCGCGCGCGAGCGCGCCAACAAGCGCACGGCGAAATATCTGCTCGGCATGCCGCTGTTGGCCGACTGGCTGGAGGAAGGGCTGGAAGCGATCGGTGCGTAACACCGCGGTCACCGTTTGTGATCGGCCAATGCCCTCGTTCAGGCAACTTCCGCATTCGCCCGCCGTTAAGGGCGAATGGCGGTGGTGACCTCTCCTACATCGATCAGAATGGCCGGATTGATCAGATTGGCGCTGCCTTTGGCAGCGGCGATGCTGTCCGCAGGAGCGGCCCTGGCCCAAGCTCCGGAACTGCCCGATAAGGTGCCCGTCCCGGAGCTCAATCAGTCGCAATCGGCGCAAGAAGCCGCGCCTGCCGACGTGCCGATCCCCGAGCCGCGCCCTGGGGATGCGCCAAAGCCTGATCAACCCGCGACCGACAAAATGGACCAGCAGAAGTCGGACCAGCATCAGCAAGCCCGGCCGCAGCCGCCGGCAGTCGCTCCGACGCCGACCGAAAAGCCCGCCGCGCCAAAACCACCGGAGAAGCCGGCGCAGGCGCCGGAGAAAAAAATTCCTCCCGACCCGCGCTCGGCCGCTGTGCCGCAGGAGAAAATGCCGGACGAGGAACTGGCCTGCCGCAGGCGGCTGAAGTCGATGGGCGTCGACTTCGAGGAACGCAAAGCCGAGCACGATGCGGCGGTCGGCTGCTCTGTCCCCTATCCGATCGCACTGAAGACGCTAGGCAAGTCATTGGATATCAACCCCGAATCCGAGTTGAATTGCCAGATGGCCGAGGCCGCCGCGCGCTTCGCCGCCGATATCGTCCAGCCGGCGGCCAAGGCCGAGCTCGGCGCCGAACTCAAGTCGGTCGGCCAGGCATCCGCCTTCGTCTGCCGCCACCGCAATGGCGGCGGGAAATTGTCGGAGCACGCCTTCGGCAACGCGCTCGACATCGCCAGCTTCACGCTTTCGGACGGCAGGAGGATCGACATCCGCCCGGCGCCGCCGGAAAAGGAGGCGAAATTCCTGAACGCAATACGCAAGGCAGCCTGCGGACCGTTCAAGACCGTGCTTGGTCCGGGCAGCGATGCCGATCATTCGCTGCATCTCCATCTCGATCTTGCACCGCGCCGCAACGGCGGCACCTTCTGCCAGTGATATGGTTGCGGACCGACGCGCCGCAATTTGGCCGCAGCCGTAAACGCAGCCGCTGATTTTTCCTTTACTGTTGGCGAGTAAGCTCCGTTTCATCTGATCATGACCCCGAAAAGTGGGATCCGGTTTTCGGAGAAAGATCATGATCGAACGATGACATGGAGCCTGATCGGCTCGGGGACCGGGAACCTGCCAATGGCCGGGATATTTCGCGCCGCGTCTGTCGCCGTGCGGCAAGTGAGACGCGCGCGCATGATTGCCGGCGGGCTTGCCATGGCAGCGATCTCGGCCTGCACCACCGGCAGCGTGCTTTCGCTGGAACCGGCCGTCGATGTCGGCAGCCAGACATCAGCTGTCCCAGAATACGTTGGCCAGAAATACGCTGGAATGCAGCGCCTCGTCCCGTCCAACCCTTACATGACCGCCGCCTATCCGCGCATGGACGAGCCGATGGCGCCGACCGAACAGATGCCGGTCAGCGAGGTCGAGTGCCGCAGGGATTTGAAGCGCCTGGGCGTCGTCTACAGCGACCTTGCGCCGATCCGCGAAGGCCAGTGCGGCATCGACTATCCGGTCAAGATCTCGGCCATCGGCCGCATCGGGATGAAGCCGGCCGCGACGCTGACCTGCGACATGGCCGCCACCTTCGCCGGCTGGGCCAGGAATGAACTGGTCCCGTCCGCCCGCTGGCGTTATTTCTCCGGCGTCAGGACCATTCGCCAGGGCTCGAGCTATTCCTGTCGCAGGATCGCCGGCGAAGGCACGCTGTCGGAGCACGGCAAGGGCAACGCGCTCGACGTCATGAGCATCGAGCTTAGCAATGGCAAGGAGATCGACGTGCGCAAGCCCGGCCTGTTCGCCTTCCGCACCCGCGGCTTCCTCAACACTGTGCGCGCCGACGGCTGCCAGTATTTCACCACCGTGCTTGGTCCCGGCTACAATTACGACCACCGCAACCATTTCCATTTCGACATCAAGAACCGCAAGAACGGCTACCGCGCCTGCCGCTGAGCCCGAGCGCGTGCCCACTGCCCAAGCTGTGCGCCGCCGCGTAGAATGACGTCACATAAGGTGATGTCATATCACCACGGTGGTGTCGCATGAGCCGACGAAGCCTTCGACGACGCGCAACGATCTGGCTGGTGGCGTTCTGTGCCGGCTATCTCGTGCTCGCCTATTTCGCCGCGCCGGAATTCTGGACCCTGCGCGACCGCAACTTCCGCACGCAGCGCTTCGAGATGGTGACGCACACACCGCAAGGCATCGCCGGCGATCCGATCAATGTCGGCCTCGTCGGCACCAAAAAAGAGCTGGTCCATGCCTTCGCCGTCGCCGGATGGGACACCGCCGACGCTCTGACGCTGGAGACGGCGATCGAGATCGGCGAAAGCGTGCTGTTCGATCGGCCCTATCCCGACGCGCCGGTCAGCCGGCTGCTGTTCGAAGGCCGTGCACAGGATCTGGCCTTCGAGAAGCCGGTCGGCGACAGTGCCGACCGGCGTCATCATGTCCGCTTCTGGCAGACCGATGCGAGCGGAGACGATGGCCGGCCGCTCTGGCTGGGTGCGGCAAGCTTCGATCGCGGCGTCGGCCTCAGCCACGACACCGGCCAGGTCACCCACCATATCGGTCCCGACATCGACGCCGAGCGCGACCTCCTGATCCGCGACCTGTCTGCCGCAGGCATGCTGATCTCAACCAGCGAGATATCAGGCATCGGTGCGACAAGGACCGGGCGCAATGGCGGCGGCGATCCCTATTTCACCGACGGCAAGGCGGTAGTGGGCGTGCTGAGGCAGCTGCCGTAGGCGCAGGACCAACGGCCGGCGGCCGGCTCATCGACGCCCTGATCGAGCATTTTCGTCGCCGCCATGGGATGCCGCATGAGATGGTTGCGCCCGCCGGTATGAAAAATGACGCCCGTCTATTTTCGAAGACCGCGCCGCAATGCTATTGACCTCGCATGCTCTATGCTGAAATCGCCATCGTGGTCGTCCTCATCTGCGTGAACGGCCTTCTGGCAATGTCCGAACTTGCCATTGTCTCGTCACGGCCGGCCCGTCTCAAGGCGATGATCGACCGCGGCGTCAAGGGCGCCGGCCGCGCCTTGGCGCTCGGCGCCAATCCAGGCAAATTCCTGTCGTCGGTGCAGATCGGCATCACCCTGGTCGGCGTTCTGTCCGGCGCTTTTTCCGGCGCCACGCTCGGCGAGCGGCTGTCCGTGTTCCTGGCATCGACCGGCCTCCGCGAAAGCCTTGCCGACCCGATCGGCGTCGGCATCGTCGTCGCCCTCATCACCTATTTCTCGCTGATCATCGGCGAACTGGTGCCCAAGCAGATCGCGCTGCGCGATCCCGAACGCGTCGCCGCCAGGGTTGCTCCGGCGATGACCATTCTCGCCACCGTCTCGGCGCCGCTGGTTTTTCTGCTCGACATTTCCGGCCGCGCCATGCTGTGGCTGCTTGGCCAGCGCGGTGAAAGCGAGGAGAAGGTCACCGACGAGGAGATCAAGATGCTGGTCGCCGAGGCCGAGCATCACGGCACCATCGAATCCGACGAGCGGCGCATGATCGCCGGCGTCATGCGGCTCGGCGACCGCGCCGTCCGCGCGGTGATGACGCCGCGCACCGAGGTCGACTGGATCAACCTGCAGTCCGATGACGCGGCAATCCGGAAGCTCCTGATGGAGACCCAGCATTCGCGCCTGCCGGCCGGCGATGGCAGCGTCGACGCCATGATCGGCGTCGTCCAGACCCGCGACGTGCTGGCCGCGATGCTCGGCGGTCGCGCGCTCGACCCGCGCCGGCATGTGCGCACCGCTCCCATCGTCCATGACCAGGCCGACGCGCTGGATGTCCTTTCGACACTCAAGGAATCCAACGTGCCGATGGCGCTGGTCCATGACGAATACGGCCATTTCGAAGGCATCGTCACCCCGGCCGACATACTGGAAGCCATCACCGGCGTCTTCCGGGCGGACCTCGACGCCGGCGACGAAGAAAACGCCGTCAAGCGTGACGACGGCTCATGGTTGCTCGCCGGCTACATGCAGGCCGACGAGATGGCCGACGTTCTCGGCATCGACCTGCCCGAGAACCGCGACTACGAGACTGTCGCCGGTTACGTGCTGGCGCATCTGCACCATCTGCCGACGACCGGCGAATGCGTCGATGCGCAGGGCTGGCGCTTCGAGGTCGTCGACCTCGACGGCCGCCGCATCGACAAGCTCATCGCCACCCGCCTGCCCGGCGGCCATCGCGAAATCGTGCGGTAGCAGTCAACGCGATGGGTAGGCAAGCCGGTCCTGGATCGCGGAAGGACATGGTGGATTCTGATCGGATCGACAAGCTGATCGCAGCGGTGCCGCCCGCCTTGGCGCTTCGCGCCGGGCTGGACCTTGGCATCTTCACCCGGCTCGGTAGCAGCGCGGTGACTGCCGACAGCCTTGGAGCCGAGCTCAAAATCGAGCCCGATCGTCTGTCGCGGCTCCTCTACGCGCTCGCCAGCATCGGTCTCCTCGAAGTCAAGGATGGTCGATTTCGCAACGGCGCCGAAGCGGCGGCCTTCCTCGACGCGTCCAAGCCGACCTATCGCGGCGGCGATCATGCGCTCCTGCGCGAGCTCTGGGGAGCCGACCTGCTGACCGCAGAGTCGCTGCGACAGAACCGGCCGGCTGCGCTGCACGACTTTTCCGAAGCCGGGCCCGAGGCAGCGGCGGCCTTCAGCCGCATGCTCGCACCGGGCGGGGTAATTTTCGGCCGCCATCTGGCCCGGGAGATGGACCTCTCGGCGATCGGCTCGGTCATCGACATCGGCGGCGGCCCCGGGACCATTCTCGTCGGACTTCGCGAGCGGCGGCCGCAGATTGCGGCGACGCTGATGGAACTCCCAACGGTCGCAGCGGTCGCGAAAGATATCCTGTCAGAATACGGTGCCGACGACGTGGTTGTCGAAGAGGGTGACATAACTGTCGCGCCGTCGATCGGTCGGCACGATCTGGCGATCCTGAAGGCCGTCGTCCAGGTCCTGCCGCCCGACCAGGCGCGCAGTTCGATCCTGAACGCGGCGCGTTGCCTCACACCCGGCGGCGAGATCGCAATTGCGGGGTCGGGTGTCGTCGATGACGACCGCCTCGGCCCGCCTGAGGGTGTGTTTCTGAATCTCACCTTCCTGAACCTCTATCGCCACGGCGAATCGTACACTGAAGGTCAGTATCGCGCGTGGATGACCGAGGCTGGATTCCGGGATATCTCCAGGTCGCGCCTGACGGACGGCTCCACCTTGTTTCGTGCGCGCCTCACGGGCTGATCGTGGCTGAATGGCCAAGCGCAATCCTGACGCTTCCGGAAGCAGCTGGCGACGGCCCGGGGCATCTGCCAGCAATAGCCGGGCGCTTTAGGGAAGCCCGGGAATGCTGCCGCGGGATAAGGTCATGGCGGACCGGCCGCGAGCGCAGTACAGCGCGCTTCATATCGGCGCGCGCGGTTGCTCAACGTCGCTGCGTTCGCTCAATAAAGCCGGTCATCAACGCGGCTGCCGCCTCGGCGTGGGTTTCGAGCAGGAAGTGGCCGCCGTCGAAGATGTGCGCTTCCATACGTGGAAGGTCTTGCATCCACGACAGTGTTTCGGCGATGTCGAAGAACGGGTCGTGGCGGCCCCACAGCATGAGCGCCGGCGGTTGCCACGTTTCGATATAGTCGGCGATGAGACTGAAGCGCGCGACATGGTTGGCGTAGTCGACGAGGAGCGCGCGTTGTGTTTCCATGCCGCCAGGCTGATTCATCACCCTCCAGTCCTCGATCCAGGGTTCGCCTTTGATCCGGGCAGCGACATCCTCCGGCAAGCCGCCCAGATATTGCTCGCTTGTGCCTTCCAGGGTCAAAAACGCGGTAGCCTCCCTTTCGTTCGCTTCCGTCGGGTTTGACCAGAACTCGAACGTGGCTTGCCATTGCGACCCGAACCCTGTGCGGTGTGCGTTGGCGCTCTGGATGATGAGGCCGCAGACGAGGTCGGGGGATTGCATGGCGACCTGGAGACCGACAGGCGCGCCCCAATCGTGCAGGTAGATGAAGCGCCGACCGATCGCGAGATGACTCAGGAGCTCCTGGATTGCGCCGCTGAACGCTTCGAACGAGGGCGCGGGCAACGGCGCCGATTGGCCGTAGCCAGGCAAGTCGGGGGCGACGACGAAGGCGACGCGCGCAAGGCCGGGAATGATGCCTTGGAAGGTGCGCGACGAGCTCGGGAAGCCGTGCAGGAGCAGCAGCGCGGGATTGGACGCATCACCCGCGGTGATGAAGGAAAGCTCGGTCCCGCCGGACAGGCGCAGCCGCTGTTTTATGGGGGATGTCATGCCTGCACTCCTCGCACTGGTCCGGGATGGGCTCGATCAGGGCGCAGGTCCTGTGTTCGCTCGATGAACTCGATCATCAGGGAGAGTGCTGGTTCGGCGTGCGTCTCAAGCAGGAAGTGCCCGCCGTCGAAAACATGCGCTTCCATGCGCGGCAGATCCTGCATCCAGGACAGGGTTTCGGCGATATCGAAATAGGGGTCGTGACGGCCCCACAGCATGAGCGCCGGCGGTTGCCATCTCTTGAGATAGGCGGCGATCGTATCGAAACGCGCGGCATGGCTTTTGTAGTCGCCGATGAGCGCGCGGTGGGTCTCCATGCGGCCGGGAAGGTTCATCACCCTCCAGTCCTCGACCCAGGGGTCGCCCCTGATCGTGGCGGCGACATCCTCTGGCAGGCCGCCCAAATATTGCTCGCGTGTGAATTCGAAGGTCAGGTCGGGGGTCGCGGCCGCTTCGTTCTCATTTGTCGGTTCTGACCAGAATTTCAACACGGCGTCCCAGACGGGACCGAAGCCGGTTCGATGCGCGTTTGCGTTCTGGATGATGAGACCCGAAACCAGCTCGGGCGCTTGCGTGGCGATCTGCAGACCCACGGCGGCGCCCCAGTCATGAATGTGGATGAAGCGGCGCCCGATCGCGAGGTGGGTCAGCAGTTCGGAAATCGCCTCGCTGATCGCGGCGAAGGAGGGTATCGGCGGGACATCGGACTGGCCATGGCCCGGGAGGTCGGGCGCGATCACATAGGCTGCGCCCGCCAATCCGGGAATCACATCGCGGAATGCATTTGCGGAGCTGGGAAACCCATGCAGGAGGAGCAAAGCCGGGTTGGATGGATCGCCCGCAGTGACGTAGGCAAGCTCGGTTCCGCCGGAGAGACGCATTTGGCGTGGGGCAGGCAGTCTCATGTCAGGATTCCTTTTTTGCCGTCCGGAAATGGAGTTAAGTCCAAACCAGTGGCGCGAGTTCCGCATGTCGCCGACAGCGTTGGCCGGCGAGACGCGGGGTAGTGCGGCCGAAAACGTTCCCTACAAGTGGCTGGAAGCCCGTGATCCGTTCGGCCGTCGCTACTCGGCCGAGGATCAGCGGCCGGCTGGTTCAACCGTTTTGACAACGCGCTCTATCGCCGTCGCCAGGGCGATCGTGCCCCGCCGGTGCTCGCTGCTGTCCTGGCGCGTCAACAGGCCGTTGGCGATTCCCTCATACATGCCGAGCAGCGCGTCTGCCACCTCGCCCGGCACGCCTTCCTCGGCGAGCAGCGCGGCACGCTCCTCCGGCGGAACAAGCACAGCCGTTACCGGCCGGCCGAGAACGTCCGCGAAGGCCGATGCCACGTCGCCGGCGCTCCAGTCTTCCGGTCCGCCCAGTTCCACGACCCGCTTGCCGGTCCATTCCTCGCACAGCACGGTCGCTGCTGCGCGCCCGACATCGATCGTGCTCACCATCGGGATTTTCTGCGAGGGCTCGATAAAGGTCGGCAGTATGCTTTGCGACAGGACGGTTGCGCCACCTCGCTCCAGGTTTCGACAAAATACCCCGACCGCAGGAAGGCGGTGGCCGGCGCCACGCCGCCGAGCAGCGCCTCGAACCGGTTGAGGGTGGCGATGACGCCGGTGCCGGAGGCATGCTGCGCCCCGATGGACGACAGTACGGCGGCCTTTGGCAGACCTGCACGCCGTGCCGCATCGGCAAGCGCGGCGCCGATTTCTTCCGTGCGCTGATAGGGATCACCGCTCACTGGCGGCGGGTTGAGCAGGAACGCGGCCCGCGCGCCGGTCAGCGCATCGGCCATGGCGCCGGCATCCTCCATGCTTGCGACGGCCACCTCGGCGCCGAGGGCCGTCCATTTTTCGCCTTGTTCCTTGCTACGCAGGACGACGCGCACGGCTTCGCCGCCTGCGATCAGGGCGCGCGCGACCTCGCCGCCGGCCCGTCCGTTTGCTCCAAGCACGACATACATCACTTCTTCTCCTTCTGCTCGCCTGACCTTCATCCGGCCTGACCTTCATCTCGATTGACGGGGGAACGATAGGCGCAGGCTTGCAATGCGTCCAATGCATGGTGTATATAGATACCATGCACAAAGTGGATTTACGCCGGATCGATCTGAACCTGCTGGTGGCGCTCGAAGCGCTGCTGGACGAGAAGAACGTCACCCGCGCCGCAAGCCGGCTCGGCATGAGCCAGCCCGCCGCGAGCCGAGCGCTCGGCCGATTGCGCGCGCTGTTTTCGGACGCGCTGCTGGTCGACGGACCGGGCGGCTATGTCCTCAGCGCCCGTGCGGAAGAGGTGCGCCCGGTGCTGCGCGGTATCTTGGCGGGTGTGCGAGAGATGGTCGAGGCGAACGCGTTCGATCCCGACACGGCAACCGGCCGCATCCGGCTGCTGATGCCCGATCTCCAAGCCGCCGTGCTCGCGCCGCATCTGCTCGCCCGCCTTGGGCGCGAGGCGCCGTCCCTCGATCTCGATATCGTCGCGCCGGGCACGGACGCGGTCGAAGCGCTGCAGCAGGGTAGCGCGGATGCGATGGTGGCGCTGGTCGACGAAGCCCCGGCCGGCATCCGTCGGCGCGGTCTCTATGACGAGAAGCTCGTGACACTGATGCGCGCCGAGCATCCAGCGCTCGCCCGAAAGCTGACGCTCGAGCGTTTCCTGGAGCTTGAGCATATCGTGGTGAGCGTCACCGGCGTCGGGCCTGCGCCTGTCGACGAGGTGCTTGCCCGCATCGGGCGAACGCGGCGGGTGAAGCTGCGCGTGCCGAACTTCTTCGCGGCGGTCGAGATCGCCGCTCGCTCCGACCTCGTCATGACCCTGCCTTCGAGCCTGGCGCGAGCGGCCGCAAACATGAAGCGCTTCGTATCGTTGCCGCCGCCCCTCGATCTTGGCAACTTCACGATGAGCCTCGTCTGGCACGCGCGCCAGCAGGACGCGCCCAGGCACATATGGTTGAGACGTGCCATTGTCGCGGCGGCGGCGGATATGTCATCGGCGATTGACGTTGGAAACTGAGGCCGCAAAGCGGCTCCCTGGAGCACAACGCCTCGAGCCGCCCACGTTCGATTGCAGCTGACATGACGGCCTTGGAGGGTCAGCAATCACACCAAGGGCAGGAAGATGCCGGTGATGGCCTCGTGCTCGGCAACCATCGGAACAATACTCATCCGCTGACAAAATCCCGAAGTGCCTCACCGCTTGCCGGCAACCAGTCGCGATACAGGAATTCGATCGCCGGCTCGACCGCAACGGCACTAAGCGTGTCCAGGCCAAGATCGTCCTCCAGATGCCGGTCGATGAAGTTCAACACCCGTTTCATTCGCATGTGGTAGGGATCTAGCGGCGTCGTCATCATGCTCTCCTGTGGTGAGAGCAATCTGCCAGCTTGCGAGACAACGCGCTCGACTGTTCTTGCTGAACACAGGCGCCATTCGCTTCGATGCGGAGCCGTTGGCGGTGGAACACTGCTAACCGGATTCAGACCGGCAGGCGGAACTGATTGCGCAAGCTCTTGTCGAACATCTCTGCGGGGGCAAAGCGGCGCAGAATGCTGACCTGGCGCGCTGCCTTACCGGCGGTATAGCGACGCCGCGGGCGGGCATCGGTCGCCGCCTTGACCACGACAGCCGCCACCCCTTCCGGCGGATCGGCTTTGGGCATCACATCGCCCAGCAGCGCCTTGAGCCCGGCGCGCGCCCGATCATATTCCTGCAACACCGAATCCGGCTCGATCCCGTTCTGGTCGAAGACGGTACGCACGAATGCCGGCTCGATGACCGAGACGCGAATACCAAAAGCACGAACCTCGTGATCGAGCGATTCCGAATAGCCCTCAAGCGCGTGCTTGACCGCAGAGTAATGGGCTGAGTATGGCGCCGGCACCAATCCCAGAATCGAGCCGATATTGATGATGTGCCCTGCGCCGCGCTGCCGCATCGACGGCAACACAGCATTGATCATGCGGATGACGCCGAACAGATTGACGTCGAACAGGGCCTGCACCTGTGCGACCGAGGATTCCTCGGCACCGCCAAGCAGACCGACGCCGGCATTGTTGACCAGGAGGTCGATCCGCCCGGTCTGCGCCAGCACGGTCGAAACGAGGGCGCCGACAGAAGCGTCATCAGTCACGTCGCAAACCAGCATGGTCACTCCCTCCGGGCCGTTGCCGACAGGGCGGCGACTTGTCCCGAAGACGGTGAATCCTGCCCGCGCAAGCGCCTCGGCGCTGGCGTGGCCAATGCCCGAGGACGCTCCGGTCACCACAGCGGTTTTTTCGGAATTCGCATTCATTTCGTACTCCAAATCGTCAGGGCCAGACTTCTCTCGCCGGTTGAATTATGATCATAATAATATATTACGGTCATAATTCAATACCAGAAGAGGAAGAAAGCGTCACGCGGCCGGATCATGGGAGTTGCTGACCATCCTGCGTCAGGACGAAGCGGCGTCCTGACGTGTAGGGAGCGGGCTGTCTGCCAGGGGTGACTTTGCCGTAGAGGGTGCCCTCGCCGCTGCCCATATGCAGACTTCGACGACAGCGACGCTGGTGGTCGCGGCGCCGACCAGGCCGACAGTTCTGGCGCGTTCCCCAACCGCTCGTTCGCGCCCTCGCCGAAAACCATTCGCAAAGTTCAAGCCGTTTGCATGGCAGCCTTAAAGCTCCCCTGCTGCTCTTAGCGTTGGGAACAATCGGCAGTAGAGAAATTGCAGGGCGAGCGATCAGCCCGCCAGCTGGCCGCTGGTCGTCGAGGGGATGCGGGCGACAACCTTGATCTCGAAATCGAAGCCGGCAAGCCAATTGACGCCCACTGCCGTCCAGTTCGGATAGGGAGGTCCGCCGATCTCCTCCGCCCGGACGGCCAACACCGTTTCGATCTGTTGGTCCGGGTTGGTGTGGAAGGTGGTAACGTCGACAACGTCGTCGAAGCTGCACCCGGCGGCGGCCAGGACCGCGCGCAGATTGGCGAAAGCCCGCCGAACCTGATCCTCGAATGCGGGCTCGGGCGAGCCGTCCTCACGGCTGCCGACCTGACCCGATACGAAGAGAAGATCGCCGGAGCGAATGGCCGCGGAATATCGATGAATATCGTATAAGGCGTGGCGTTTGGCCGGATAGATGGCGTCACGTGCAGGCATTTCATGTTCCTTCTGTCTTGATAACGGGAGCGGACCGCCCGGAGCCGCCGAGTGGATACAGGCAGGAGATAAGGCAATCGCATTACGCGCATTAGCCGTTGAAATCGGCATGAGGTGATGCAAAATTGCCATCAATGTCCCGCTCGTCCCTCAACGATCTCACCGCCTTCGTGGCCGTTGCCACGCACCGCAGCTTCCGCCGCGCAGCGGACGAGATCGGCACGGCGCCTTCCACATTGAGCCACGCCATGCGTGCGCTCGAGGCGCGCATGGGCGTGCGCCTTCTCAACCGCACCACACGCAGCGTCTCGCCGACGGAAGCCGGTTTCCAGTTGCTCGGCCGCCTTCAGCCGGCGCTCGCCTCGCTGGACGAGGCGCTCGACAGCGTCGCCGGGTTCAGGGGCAATGTCGCGGGCACGGTCCGCATCAACGCACCGCGATTGGTGGCCGGCCTTCTCGTTCGCGGGGTTCTTCCGCGGATGGCGGAGCGCCATCCGGACGTGATCGTGGACATCGTCGTCGAGGGGCGGCTGATCGACATCGTGTCCAGCGGCTTCGACGCCGGCGTGCGCCTCCTCGGATCGGTCCCCAAGGACATGATCGCCGTGCCGCTTGCACGCGCGTTGAGGTTCATCTGTGTCGCCTCGCCCGCCCACCTCGATCGCTTCGGCGACCCGAAAACCCCGGAGGAATTGCAACGCCATCATTGCATCGGCCACCGTATGCCCAGCGGCAAGCTTTACCGATGGGAGTTCGAGCGCGCCGGCCAGGAACTCTCGATCGAGGCAAACGGCCCCGTCGTCCTCGACGACGAGGAACTGATGGTCGAAGCCGCAATTGAGGATCTGGGCGTCGCCTACGTAGCCGATTGGGCCGCCGAAGCGGCCTTGTCCGGCGGCCGGCTGCGCAAGGTCCTGACCGCGTGGATGCCCGCTGCGGAAGCAGTTGCGGTTTACTACCCCGGACATCGAGCCGTGCCGCCCGCACTGCGGGCATTTCTCGATGTCGTCAAAGACCTGCGGAACAAAGAACCTTAGCGACGAGCAGCCGCGCCATGACCGGTCGTTGGGCCGGGGGAGTGCTCAGTTCGTTGCTATTGCGCCAACGCATCAGTGTTCTGCCTCAGTGCGGACGAATCCTGCATTGGGCCGATGACCAGTTCGATCGGTCAGGCTGAAGCAGGCGATGACGCAAGTGAGGCCGAGGACGGACCGGCAGCTTGTAGTTTGATATGCAGGTGAGCAGACATACAGCTCGGCGCAGGGATCCCCCATCTTTTGCTACCGGATAGCCGACATTCGCGGCAACCTGCGCTGATGTTCCGTTGCGGACTTCCCATATCGCACGAAAGAGCCGGACTTGATTGGAACTCTATCGTCGAGCAGATCAGCCACACGACGTAGTCTGCCAAATACCGACATTGCGCCGTCGCCTCGGTATGGAACGCGCGAGCCGAGAAAATTCGGTAGTCGCGCAGCCGCCATCATGCAGACGTATTTAATTTAGGACCTAGAGGATCGATCCGTAGCATATTCTGCCCACCAAGAGATAACGGGATGCATAAAGAGTATGCAAAGGTTCGAGGCAAGGAATGCATATGGACGATCCGCTTAGATCCATGAATCGGCCCGGTCTTGGACGTGCAACGATGGGCTACCAGCCGGCCGAGAATGATTTGTTGAGCGAGGTGCTGCGCGACCTGCGCCTTGCCCATGCGAGATATGGCCGCAGCGAGCTAACGGCGCCCTGGGGCATCGCCGTGCCGTTCAGGGAGGGCGTACGATTTCATGCGATGCTCGAGGGTCAGTGCTGGATACAAGCCAAGAGCTTGCCACCGCTGCTGCTGGAATGCGGCGATGTGCTTCTTCTTCCCCACGGAACAGAGCACACCATGTCCGACCGGCCCAAAGGGAGAGCCTTGCCACTGGACGATATCAAACCGGCGTTGATCGGGAATGGAACCTACGAATTGAAGTCCGGCGGCGGCGGTCCGCGATCGCTGATCGCATGCTGTACGATCGGCTTTGAGGGGCCGACGGCAAATCCGCTCCTGGAACTGCTGCCTCCGGTGATGCATATCCGCTATGCAGAGCACAGCGATACTGACCTGCCAAACCTCCTTGCTATGATGGCGCGGGAGGCTGATGGGCAAAGAATCGGATCGGCAACGGTAATGGCGCGCCTTGCTGATATTGTCATGACGCAAGTAATCAGATCCTGGGTCGAGACGTGTTCCGACAATCTGACTGGTTGGCTGGCGGCCGTGCGGGATCCGCAAATCGGGTCTGCGCTTGCAAGAATCCATCGCTCCCCCGGCGAAGACTGGCCAGTCGATCGCCTGGCGGCATTGTCTGGGCTGTCGCGATCGAGGTTTTCGCAGCGATTCAAGGGTCTGTTGTCGGTATCTCCCGCCCGCTATCTCCTGCAATGGAGGCTTAGGCTGGCCGAATCCTGGTTGCGGAACGGATATATGTCGCTGTCACAGGTCGCGTCTGAGTTGGGATATGAGTCCGATGCATCCTTCAGCAGGGCATTCAAACGCTTCATAGGCGTCTCGCCAGGCGTGGTCCGAGATTCCGGGCGCGGGTGAGCATAACAGAGACGGGATCGGTCCTGCATATCGCCTGATGCGATCCACGGCTAATGTAATCAGTGCGACAAACGGTCAGACATTCAAGCGTTTCTGCCATAGCGGCGCCGCGCCAGGATCTGCAAATTCTCAAACGCCGTAACCACTTCGACCGATTCGCGAGCCAAAGCAGCGACTGCATCGCGGTGGATTATCGAAGGAGCAATAGCCGGCATTTCGCTGCGCCATGAATGCATGACGTGTGAATGCAGAATACCTCCTAGGCCGCTACCAGAAGGAGACTCATATGGCGTTGGTGTTGCCTGATCTTCCCCCACCAGCCACTGGCGAACACACGCCCTATTGCATTATCGCCAAGCATCGCGCCGCTCCTGGTCAAGGCGAAGCGCTCGTTACCCGGATGCTTGAGGATCTCGAAGCGACGAGATCAGAAACGGGCTGTCTACAATTCCACATCCATCGTGATCGATCCGACCCCGATCTCATCGTCATCTACGAAGTCTGGCGCAGTGTCGATGCAGTCAAGAGCCACTTCAGCGAAGCCTATGTCCAGAGGTTCGTCGTAGATGGTGGTGGGCTCGAACCGGGCGACATGGAGACGCAGTGGCTTGAGATGCTGAGCCCATATGCCAGCGGCAGAGATCCGCGATGACCGGTGACGAGCAGTCTCTTCTGAATCAGCGAGTCGTGATCGTTGGCGGGACAAGCGGCATGGGCATGGGGGCGGCTCTTGCGGCCTCGCGCGCAGGCGCCGAAGTCATCGCGCTCGGGCGGCGGCCACCGGCGAAATTGGCTGCAGAACAAAGCGCCCACGGTTCAATCACCTTCCAGTCGCTGGACATGACCGACGATGCGGCGGTCGAGCAAGTATTCGAAACGCTGGGGGCGCTCGACCACCTTCTCATCACCGCAACTCCACCAAGTCCTGGAGGAACCTTCCTCTCCCAAACGCTGGCCGACGCGCAGCCCGTTCTGTATGGCAAGCTCCTAGGCAGTTGGTCTTGCGCGCGGCACGCGGCGCCCAAGATGCGGAAAGGCGGTTCGATCACATTCACTACTGGAGGCTTGGTGACCAAGCCTCGCATGGGCGCTTCGATGATGATGGTCGCGTTCGCTGGTCTGGAGGCGCTGACACGAGCCCTTGCGCTCGAACTCGGTCCGATCCGCGTCAACACAATCCGTCCAGGCGTCATAGACAGCGAAATGTGGGCCGGCATGCCGCAAACCAAGCGGGAGGCATTTTTCGCGCTGGTGCGCGAGAGCTTCCCAGCAGGTCGCGTTGGAAAAGTCGACGATATCGGCAAGGCCGCACTTTTCCTGATGACTAATGATTTCGTGACCGGCGCTATTCTAGAAGTTTCAGGAGGTGAAACGCTGGTCAGCATCGAACGATCTAACAGATAGAGCCTCAAGGGTTAAGAGATCAGTACGATCCGGTTCACGCGGAAGTTCACAACGGTGACCCTCAACCAAGCGCGTTACAGCAATTTCCAATAAGCAATGGACCGCAGATGAGAAGAATCATTGAGGCACTACACGTTGCCCTAATTGTCGTTGCGTTCGCCCTCCCGGTTCCTTCCGGCGCATTGGCTCAAGATGGCTCGGCCGCGGCCGCGCCCCCGACGCAGTCCGAGTTACCCAAATGGCTTAGTCGCGGCTTGCCGGGTCAGGCGCATAAGGTTCTGGCGCCACTAGTTGGCACCTGGCGGGTCCAGTTGAGCTTCTACGGCACGCTCGGCCGCAGCCCCGATCAGCCGCCGCTCGTGACGGACGACCTCATTAGCCGTCGGCAGTGGTTGGCAGGCGGCCGTTACATCGAAGACACGATGGAGGGGACGCTGGATGGAGCGCCAATCTGGCGCAAAGGGTGGCTCGGCTACAGTATCATGGACGACCGATACGAGTGGATTACGATCGATCCTGTCAACACAACCATGATGTACTACGAAGGCATCCCTGGATCCGGAAATCAAAGGCCCATCAGCATGTCCGGGGCCTTCACCGACCAGGGTGTGGCTGGCGAAGACACGGTCGGCAAGTCGATCGGCATGCGCACAGTAATCAAAATCGAGAACAACGATCGCCATGTCTTTGAGCTCTATTTCACGCGTCCCGGACAGCAAGAGACGTTGGCCACACGCGGCCTCTATACACGGCTGAAAGAGTGAGCGTCCGCTCGAGGACGGCCCGGTGTCTCATTAGCTCGCTCGGTGCTTGGCAATGGCGCAACCGCGACCTCCAGCACTGTCTACTTTCAGGAAGCCGCAAAGCTGATCTTTACGGCCGACATGAGGCGCAAAAGCAGCCATGCCGCCGTCGCGTGTGAGACTCTGCTTCGGGTCGCAAGCAGAACAGCAGCCCCCTACGGCTCGTCCCTCAAATCGCGCAAATTAGACACAACGCGGCGGTTCTGCGACCTGCAGGCGGTGTCGGGGCAGTCGCGGACGAGCCTGTCCTTGCCGTAGCCCTTGGCCCACATGCGGTTGCGGCCTATGCCGCCGGCGGCGAGGTAGTCCAGCACCGCATCGGCGCGCTGCTGCGACAGCGCCGTTTCACTTGCGCCGGGATCGTCGGCGAAACCCTGCAGCTTGAGCAGCCAGCGCGGATGCTTTGCTAACCAGGCGATCTGGGTGTCGAGGGTGGCCTTGGCGACAGAATCGAGCGCGGCCGAACCTTGCGTGAAATAGGTGCGGCGGCCGACATTGAGGATAAAATCCTCCTCGCTGCCCGGCTGCACGTTCTGGAAGCCGGCAACCTCGGTGTTGGTGATGTCGGGCGTGGAAGGGGCCAGCGTGTTGCTGGTCGAGCAGGATGCGGCCAGCAACAGCAGGCCGGCGGCGAGCAGCCGGCGCGTGTTCTCAATCATGCGGTTCATGAGGCGCCAATCATTCGACAGTGGTGGAAGCGGGCGCCTGGTCGGCGATGTGCGGCAGGACCTGCACCGCGGTGCCGATCGGGCAGCGCTGGTAGAGGTCGATGATGTCTTCCGGGAACATGCGGATGCAGCCGCTGGAAGCGTCGGTGCCGATGCTCCATGGCTCCAGCGTGCCATGCAGGCGGTAGCCGGTGTCGGCGCCGTTGCGGTGCAGATAGAGCGCGCGCGGCCCGAGCGGATTGTTGGACGCGCCGCCTGCGACCATGTGCGGTAGGTCCGGCTTGCGCTTACGCATTTCGGGGGGCGGGACCCATTGCGGCCACAGCGCGCGGCGGTCGATCGTCGCGCGGCCGTACCATTTGAAGCCGTCCTTGCCGACGCCGACGCCGTAGCGGATGGCGGTCTTGTTTTCCATGATGACGTAGAGGAAGTGGTGGCGGGTATCGACCACGACGGTGCCGACCGGCTCGCTGCTGAAATACTTGACGATCTGGCGATGCCATCTCTTGTCGATCTTGGCGAAGTTGGTCTTGCGATAGACAAAATTGTTGTCGCTGGCGGTACCGGCGAAAAAGGATTTTGCCGCCGCGGCTTGAGCAATATTGCTGGTTGCACTCACCGCGACCAGCGCCAGGCCGCCGAGCACGACACCCCTGCGTGATAAAACCATCGGCAATATTCCCCCCCATGCCAAAAGCCTGGCGGACCATAGTTGAGAATTACTTCGCCTCAAAGTGGAAAATGCTGCGTTGCTTCAGTCCGCCATGTCCGGACAGTCGGCAATTTGGCGGCGAGTGACCGAACTGTGACAATCTTGCCGAGGACGAACGTCTAACCTAAACCCCATCCAGGCCCTTAACCAAATTGGCGCGGCTGTTTGGGACCGAGCGTAGTTGCGACATTGCCCTATCCGGACGTGTGAGCAATGCCCACCAGCAGGTTCAAAATCTTGCGGAAGCCGTGCGCCTCATAGATGCCGATCCAGACCAGGGCGTTGCCTACTGCCGCCCCGCGCTGGGGCTGTCCTATTCTTCGCTCTATCGACTGTTCCGGAACCTCGTGGGCCTTTCACCAAAACGATACGCGGGCGTCATGCGCTATTATCGACTAGTTGGGGCTCTGCTGGCCGACGCGTCCGCCGGCGGACTGGCGCAATTGGCCGCCAGCAAGGCTATTTCGATCAAGCCCATGCGAGCCGCGATTTCCGGCGTTATACAGGCATCGGGCAAGCCGAATTCCGGCGCCATTTAAACGGACTTGCCAAGTTGATGAACACTCTTTGAACATCTGCACAATCGCGTAGGCGCATGCAGCCTGTGTCGACGGCTCTGTCGCTCAGGATGCGCCAGCGGCGGCATGCTCACCACAGGAGAAACAAAATGGCCGACATGACAACACCCCACACCGCGCTTCTCGCGGCCCTCACGACAGAGCATTTCGTGCAGCAATCGGCGATCAGCGCAACTATCAGCGAAATGGCGTCGCGAACGACCATCTACATCATGTCTCTATCGAGCGCTCTAGTGGCGACGGGCTTTGTCGCGCAGTCGCCTGAATTCCTTCAGCCGTTTCTCCTAGCCGTGCTGCCATCGCTCTTTTTGCTGGGTAGCTTCACCGTCCTAAGGTTGATCGATATAGCCGCCGAGAACATGCAGGCCCATATCGGCATCGCCCGGATCAGGGCCTACTACCGAACGCTGGGGGAGGATGCTGCTTTTCAGTTTTCCAAAGAGTTCGGCCGTTGGCCAGAAAACGACGCCGAACCGTCGCTGCGTGCCGGGCCGCTCCTGGCGCATCTGACCACAGCCGCGACGATGATCGCTTTCGTAAATGCCATTGTCGCGGCGGCGGGCGTGACCCTTCTAGCACTATATGTCGGATCAGCGTTGGCGCCTGCACTGTGCCTTGGTGCCGGCACAACAACCGGCTTGATGATCCTATTCTATTGGTATCAACGCCTTCGAACGAAAGGCATGGTCCGTCTCGCCAAAGCTTATGGCCCTGAAAAGAGCGTTCTTTGAGCGGGAGGTCAATGCAGCCGGGGTGATACAGCGCATCCGGGCTTTGTCGCCTATCGCAGGCCAAGCTCGGGCGTACAGCGCATCCGAAACGCGTTCGTTGCCGGCATCCGGGACGAAAATGGCCTCGACAAGGGCCAGTGTTCCGCTTCGCTGAAGCAGGTCGCCGCCTTCCACTGCGCTACTGCGGCGATGCGTTCGTCCGTATCCTGCGTTTTTCGCAGGTTGGACTTGTGCAACGCCCTGAGATACTCGCTGCCCACAATCTGACGTGCCCGAAGTTGGACCAGGTCTTGGGAGGAATGGTTCCGGTTGCGGTGGCTTTCGCTTGACCGGGGCGGGCGGAGCCTTAGAAATGACTCGCCACCAGCTGCAAGCCCCCCACGATGATGTCATCCGAGTCCTGCAGGGCGAGCTAACCAGCGGACCGGGCCCACGGTGTAGATAGCGAAACTACGCACTCGTCTGCATCGAGCTCAGTAGGCGTCGCTCTTCTTCGACAATATAATCGCGGATGATTGGGACATCGTCACGGCGAGCCGAGATCAGTATCTGGAAAACAAAATTTGAACCGTTTAGGAAGCCGAGTTCGGCCGACGCCAGATAGAAATCCCACATACGGCAGAAGCGTTCGCCCATCATGGCGACTGCCTCCTCGCGCCTGGCCTCATAACCGAGACGCCAATCGTGGATCGTCCAGTAATAGTGCAGCCGCAAATTTTCGCAGTCGGCGCACCAGATCCCCGTGCGCTCCAACGAGGCAAACACCTCTGACAAAGCCGGCACATACCCACCTGGAAAGATATACTTGCGGATGAACGGCGCCGTCGTACCAGGCGGTGACATGCGTCCGATCGCATGAACCAATGCGAAGCCGCCCTCCTTCAACAATCTACTGATGGTTGTGAAATAGCTGTCGAAATGAGCGACGCCTACGTGCTCCATCATTCCGATCGAGACAACACGGTCGAATTGTCCGCTGACCTCGCGATAGTCGACCTCGCGAAAATCGATCTGATGAGCGACCCCGGCCTCGATCGCTCGAAGCCGAGACGCCGCCAATTGCTCCGTCGAAACGTTGATCGCCGTGACCTTCACGTCGCAATACTTGGCGAGATAGATGGCGAGAGCGCCCCAGCCTGAGCCGATTTCCAACACATGCATGCCCGGCTCTAGCTTGAGCTTCGCGGCGATGTGGCGATGCTTGTCGATCTGCGCTTGCTGCAGATTGTTGTCCGGTGCCGTATAATAGGCGCACGAATAGGCCATTGTCTCGTCGAGCCATAGCTCATAAAATTTCGTCGGGATGTCGTAGTGATGCTGAACGTTTTTTGCTGCGAGACCGAGCTTGTTGTTCTGCTGGCGTCGGCGCAACGCACGCCAGACTTTCCGCAACGCCTTCTGAACGGGGTGGGCTGCCAACCCAGTGCGGTTGACAGAAAAAAGTGACAAGAGGTCAAATGCTTTGCCACTGTTCTCGATCACCAAGCGGCCATCCATGTAGGCTTCGGCCGCCTTCAGTTCCGGATTGAAGAAGATCTCGCGTTCGACCGCTTTGTCGGTTAGGCGGATCGTCACGTCGGGCCCATCCTGTCCACTGCCGAAGGCTTGCCTGAAACCGTCCTCGAATATGACAGTCAGGCGCCCGTTTTTTACAAAACGGGAGAGCAGATTTGGCAGCAGACGCATTGTGGCTCGTTTCTCGTCACTTGCCCCGTAAGTATGACTGCCCGGTCTCGGTACATCAATACCGATCTGGGGCGGAGAGGGATCGGACTTCAGAAGTTGTGTGCGTCAAGTTCTGCAAAAATGGCGTGGCATTCAGCGGTGACGTTGGCGTGTCCGCCGCGCAGCCCCC
>NZ_JBVVQO010000055.1:29890-35044 GCF_055811215.1 Mesorhizobium sp. WSM4819 | reverse complement strand
CCGCCCCCCCCCCCCCCCCCTCCCCCCCCCCCCCCCCCCCCCCCCCCCCCCCCCCCCCCCCCCCCCCCCCCTCCGCCCCCCCCCCCCCCCCCCCCCCCCCCATGAGGGGTGTTCGCCGAAGCGAACCTAATCGCCTCACCCGTGCGCCGCGAACCAGCCGTCGAGCCTCGTTTCCAGCGCCTCGACGATCGCCTCGTCGTCGAGTTCCTCGATCACCTCGGCGACGAACGCCTTGACCAGCAGGCCACGGGCTGACTTCTCGTCGATGCCGCGCGCCATCAGGTAGAACAAATGGCTATGGTCGATCTCGGTGACGGTGGCGCCGTGGCCGCAGACGACGTCGTCGGCGAAGATCTCGAGCTCAGGCTTGGTCGAGAACTCGCCGTCATCCGACAAGAGCAGCGTGTTGCAGGCCATCTTGGCGTTGGTCTTCTGCGCGTATTGGTGGACGTTGATGCGCCCCTGGAAGACGCCGCGCGCTCTTCCCGTCACCACGTTGCGGATCACTTCCGTCGAAGCCGTATGCGGCACCGCATGGTCGAGCACCATGGTCACGTCGGTATGGGTGTCACCGGCCAGCAGGTTGATGCCGCGCAGCGTGAAATCGGCACCTTCGCCGGTCGTTCTGACCACGATCTCCTGGCGCACCAGCTTGCCGCCGGCGTTCATCACAAACAGCGTCAGCTTCGCATTCTTGCCGAGATGCGCCTTGAACTGGGCAAGATGCGTCGCCGTATCCGGCTGCTCCTGCACGATCAGCCAGGTCACCTCGGCGCCCTCGTCAAGCAGAAGCTGGCTGACCGAACTGACGAGTGCGGCGCCCTCGCCCGCCTGGCGCTCGACGATCACGGCCTTGGCGCCAGCGCCGACGCGGACGCTGAGGCGGACATGCGTCTGGCCGCCGGCCTGCAGGTTCTGCAGTTCGATCGGCTTGTCCAACTCGGTGCCGTCGGCAATGTCGACAAAATAGCCGTCGGCCACGAAAGCCATATTGAGCGCGCCGATGGCGTCGTCGGCGCCGTAGGGATCGAGGCCCGGTGCGATGCTGCCGTCGGTCAGCTTCTCCGACAGGCGCTGCACGGCGATACCCTCGATTTCAGGCATTTTCGCACTCGACACGCCGTTGAGCACCGGCAGGACAGCGGATCCTTCGACGACAGGTGCAATGGCTTTTGGGGCGGCTGCGGGATCGAAATCCGGAACCGAAGTCAATAGGCCGCGCAGGTCGGTGTAGTGCCAGGATTCGATGCGCCGCGTCGGCAGGCCGCTCTTGATCGCCTCGATCGCGTCGTCGCGCTTCAGCATCACCGTGCCGTCGCCGGGCAGCAACGACAACCGGTCGCTGAAGGCGTCGATCAGCGCCGTTTCGGCCGGCGTTCGCTGGGGTGTCGTGTGTATGTTCATCGGTCTCGCCTTGTTTGGCTTGCCTTCTTGGCCTTCTGGCATCTCACGCAGCTTGGCCGATCACGCCGGCATAGCCGTTGGCCTCGAGGTCGAGCGCCAGCGACTTGTCGCCCGACTTGACCACCTGGCCTCTGTACAGCACGTGCACACTATCCGGCACGATGTACTGAAGCAGGCGCTGGTAGTGGGTGATGATGACGATGGCGCGGTCCGGCGCGCGCAACGCGTTGACGCCTTCCGAAACGATCTTCAGCGCATCGATGTCGAGGCCGGAATCGGTCTCGTCGAGCACACAGAGTTTTGGCTCCAGAAGCTTCATCTGCAGGATCTCGGCGCGCTTCTTCTCGCCGCCGGAAAAGCCGACATTGAGCGGCCGCTTCAGCATCGCCATGTCCATGTCGAGCAAGGCAGCGGCGTCCTTCACGCGCTTCAGGAATTCCGGGATCTTCAGCGGCTCCTCGCCGCGCGCCTTGCGCTGCTCGTTCATCGCCACTTTCAGGAATTCCATCGTCGCCACACCCGGTATCTCCATCGGATACTGGAAGGCGAGAAAAATGCCTGATGTGGCGCGCTCGGCCGGGTCCATCTCGAGGATCGACTGGCCGTTGTAGAGAATGTCGCCTTCGGTCACCTCATAATCCTCGCGGCCGGCGAGGATGTAGGACAGCGTCGATTTTCCCGAGCCGTTCGGCCCCATGATGGCGGCGACCTCGCCGGCTTTCACCGTCAGGTTCAGGCCGCGGATGATCTCGGTGCCGTCATCGACGATGCGAGCATGCAAATTTCTGATTTCAAGCATTTTTTCTTTTCCTGAAAATTTTCGGTCCGGTCAGCCGACCGAGCCCTCGAGGCTGATCCCAATCAGCTTCTGCGCCTCGACCGCGAATTCCATCGGCAGTTGCTGGATGACGTCCTTGACGAAGCCGTTGACGATCAGCGCGATCGCCTCTTCTTCGGGAATGCCGCGCTGCATGACGTAGAATTTCTGGTCCTCGGAAATCTTCGACGTCGTCGCCTCATGCTCGAACTGCGCTGTTGCGTTCTTGGCTTCCATGTAGGGCACGGTGTGCGCGCCGCACTGGTCGCCGATCAGCAGCGAGTCGCAGTTGGTGAAGTTGCGGGCGTTGGTCGCCTTGCGGTGCGCCGAGACCTGGCCGCGATAGGTGTTCTGCGAGAAGCCGGCGGCGATGCCCTTGGAGATGATGCGGCTCGACGTGTTCTTGCCGAGATGGATCATCTTGGTGCCGCTATCGACCTGCTGAAAACCGTTCGACACGGCGATCGAATAGAACTCGCCGCTGGAATCGTCGCCGCGCAGGATGCAGCTCGGATATTTCCAGGTGATCGCCGAGCCGGTCTCGACCTGCGTCCACGAAATCTTCGAGCGGTGGCCGCGGCAGTCGCCACGCTTGGTGACGAAATTGTAGATGCCGCCCTTGCCTTCGGCGTCGCCGGGGTACCAGTTCTGCACCGTCGAGTATTTGATCTCGGCATCATCGAGCGCGATCAGCTCGACCACCGCGGCGTGAAGCTGGTTTTCGTCGCGCTGCGGCGCCGTGCAGCCTTCGAGATAGGAGACGTAGGCCCCCTCCTCGGCGATGATCAGCGTGCGCTCGAACTGGCCGGTGTTCTTTTCGTTCATGCGGAAATAGGTCGACAGTTCCATCGGGCAGCGCACGCCCTTGGGCACGAAGACGAAGGAACCGTCGGTGAACACCGCCGAATTCAGCGTGGCGTAGAAATTGTCCGAGGTCGGCACGACCGAGCCGAGATACTTCTTCACCAGATCCGGGTGCTCGCGGATGGCTTCCGAGATCGAGCAGAAGATGACGCCGGCCTGCGCCAGCTCCTTCTTGAAGGTGGTGACGACGGACACGGAATCGAACACGGCGTCGACGGCGACGCGGCCCGACTTGTAGACATTGTCGCTGGCTTCCTCGAGTTCCGACGCATCGGTCTTCTGTACGCCGGCGAGGATCTCCTGTTCCTTCAGCGGGATACCGAGCTTTTCATAGACCCTCAACAGTTCGGGATCGACGTCGCTCAGCGACGTCGGTCCCGGCGTGCTCTTGGGCGCCGCATAATAGTAGAGGTCCTGGAAATCGATCTTGGGATAGTGGACGCGCGCCCATTTCGGCTCGTCCAGCGTCACCCAGCGCCGATAGGCTTCCAGACGCCATTCCAGCATCCAGGACGGCTCGTCCTTCTTCGCCGAAATGAAGCGGATAATGTCTTCGCTCAGGCCCTTTGGGGCCTTGTCCATCGCGATTTCGGTCTGGAATCCGTATTTGTATTGGTCGACCTCGATCTTTCGAACTCGATCGATCGTGTCCTGCACAGCAGGCATCAGCGTTCTCCATCCACGCCGGGGTCAAGGCCCGGCAGTTTTCAAACTATGGCACCGCGAAACGGAGTACGCGCGAGGCACCCGAGGCGGCGTAAGTTCCATATAGTGCGTCCCTGCCGGGAATTCACCCGGCCACCATGAACGCACAGCTCTACCAGGCCAAAAAGCCTGCGTTTGTTTGCCGCGCTCAGGCGGCTTCTTCCCTGCCTGCGCGGCGTGAGGCAATGCCGGCCAGCGCAGTGCGGAACAGTTCGATGTCCTGCGCGCTCGTTGCGTGGCCGATGGACACGCGCAAAGCGCCAAGGCTGTCATTGTATCCCATGGCTTTCAGCACATGGCTCGGGCCGACCTTGCCCGACGAACAGGCGGAACCGGCCGACAGAGCCACGCCGGCGAGGTCGAAGGCGATCTGCGCCGTCTCGGCCTTGATGCCGGCAATAGCGAAGAATGTCGTGTTGGCAAGCCTCGGTGCGCCGGTTCCGAAGATTTCCGCATCCGGCACCAGCGTTTTCACGATGGCCTCGATCTCGTCGCGGCGGCTGCCGACGTCGTCGATGCGCTTCAATCCAATCAGGGCTTCGCGCGCCGCTGCGCCAAAACCGGCGATCGCGGCCAGGTTTTCAGTGCCGCCGCGATGACCCTTTTCCTGGCCACCGCCTGATATCAAGGGCCTGGGCATCATCAGGTCCGAGGCGGCGATAATGGCGCCAACGCCCTTGGGACCGCCGATCTTGTGCGAAGACAGAATCAAGTAATCGGCATAACCCGCTGACATGTCGAGCGGAATGCGACCGGCTGCCTGCACGGCGTCGACGACCAGGATGCCGCCTGCCGCCTTGACGATTTCGGCGATGCGCCCGACCGGCTGGATGACGCCGGTCTCGTTGTTGGCGGCATGGATCGCCACCAGCGGCAGGCCGTCTGCCTTGTCGTGACGGCCAAGTGCCGCCGCCAGGGCGTCCAGCCGGACCAGGCCGTCGGCGTCGACGCCGATGCGTGTTACCTGGGCTGCCGGAAAACGCCCGCCATTCAGCACACAAGGATGATCGGCTTCGCAGACATAGAGCCGGCTCACGCGGACAGCGCCGCGCCCCATCTGCCAATCCGGCGTCAGCAGCGTCGAGGCGGCTTCCGTCGCGCCGGAGGTGAACACGACATGCTCGGCGCTGGCGTTGACCAGCGCCGCCACGTCGCGCCTTGCATTCTCGATCAGCCGCCGTGCGGCGCGGCCCTCGGCATGGACCGACGATGGGTTGGCGGCGGTGTCGAGCGCGGCAATCATTGCCGCGGGGGGCGCGGGGCGCCGCGGGGGGGGGGGGGGGGTGTTGGGGTGTGGGGGGGGGGGGGGGGGTTTAGTGTTGTTGTGGGAGGGAGAAGAGGAAAAGCAGGGGGGATTGCGGATT
>NZ_JBVVQO010000055.1:0-29880 GCF_055811215.1 Mesorhizobium sp. WSM4819 | reverse complement strand
CCCCCCCCCCCCCCCCCCCCCCCAGCCCCCCCCCCCCCCCCCGCCGGGGGGCCGCCCCCCCCCCCCCCCCCCGGGGGGGGGGGGGGGGGGGGGGCCCGCCCCCAACCCCCCCCCCCCCGCGCCGCGGCAAGCAGCGGCGCGCTGGCATTGTAGTCGAGATAGGCGCGTCTTCCGGCCATTTTCGTTTCGATCGGTCCCTTCAAGAGCCATTCCGCGAGGATAGCGCGTTATTTCCTTGAAATTGCAAGGCAAGCCGTCCTATTTACGCGACTTGCGGCGTGGATGGCCGAACCACGACGTTTTGGCCACCCAGTTTTGAACAATTCTAAACTAGCTTCTAAGAAGACGCTCGCCCTGCGTCAAGGCCATAGGAAGAGTTGTTCCGGGCGCCGCGCACTTATGCCATGTGGAGTATTTTATGCCTGAGGTCATTTTCACCGGTCCGGCCGGCCGCCTGGAGGGTCGCTACCAGCCTTCCAAGGAAAAGAGCGCGCCGATCGCCATCATCCTGCACCCGCACCCCCAGTTCGGCGGCACGATGAACAACAAGATCGTCTACGACCTCTTCTACATGTTCCAGAAGCGGGATTTCACCACGCTTCGCTTCAATTTCCGCGGCATCGGCCGCAGCCAGGGCGAATTCGACCACGGCACCGGCGAATTGTCGGATGCGGCGGCGGCACTTGACTGGGTGCAGTCGCTGCATCCGGATTCCAAGAGCTGCTGGGTGGCCGGCTATTCGTTCGGCTCGTGGATCGGCATGCAGCTTCTGATGCGCCGGCCGGAGATCGAAGGCTTCATCTCGATCGCGCCGCAGCCCAACACCTATGATTTCTCGTTCCTGGCGCCCTGCCCGTCGTCCGGCCTCATCATCCATGGCGACGCCGACAAGGTCGCGCCGCCAAAGGACGTGCAGGGGCTGGTCGACAAGCTGCACACGCAAAAGGGCATCACCATCACCCAGAAGACCTTGCCCGGCGCCAACCATTTCTTCTCCAACGATGCGGACCTCTTGCTCCAGGAATGCGCGGACTATCTCGATCGCCGTCTGGCAGGCGAGTTGTCCGACCCGCGGCCGAAACGGTTGAGATAGGCCGAACAGCGAAGATATCTCCGGCATCTCGCGTCGGGCTCTGTCGCAGGATATGGCATTCGATTCGAAGCCGTGCGGCGCCGTTACAGCGGTCAGGTGGAAAAACCGGTTTCCCCTTTTGCTGACCGCGCTTGGATGCTAAACGCCCGCGTTCACGCATGCCACGCCCGATCCGCTTCGGTTGGGCGCTTTCGGGAAAGAAAAAATGTCCGCCTTCAAATCCGATTTCCTGCGCGTAATGAGCGAGCGTGGTTTCATCCACCAGATTTCGGATGATGCCGGCCTCGACCAGCTTTTCGCCGGGGAAACGGTGACCGCCTATGTCGGCTACGATGCCACCGCGACCAGCCTGCATATCGGCAATCTGATTTCCGCGACCATGCTCTACTGGCTGCAGGAGACCGGCCACCGGCCGATCGCACTGATGGGCGGCGGCACTTCGATGATCGGCGATCCTTCCTTCCGCGACGACCAACGCAAGCTTTTGACGCCTGAGGCCATCGCCACCAACATCGAGGGCATCAAGCGCATCTTCGGCCGCATCCTGCGTTTCGGCGACGGTTCAAACGACGCGATCATGGTCAACAATGCCGACTGGCTGATGAAGCTCAACTATGTCGAGTTCCTGCGCGATGTCGGCCGGCATTTTTCGGTCAACCGCATGCTGACCTTCGACAGCGTCAAGCTGAGGCTCGAGCGCGAGCAATCGCTGTCGTTCCTCGAATTCAATTACATGATCCTGCAGGGCTATGATTTCGTCGAACTCAGCCGGCGCTATGGCTGCCGCCTGCAGATGGGCGGATCGGACCAGTGGGGCAATATCATCAACGGCGTCGATCTCGGACACCGCATGGGCACGCCGCAGCTTTATGCCCTGACCACACCGCTGCTGACGACGTCGTCAGGCGCCAAGATGGGCAAATCGGCCAAGGGCGCGGTCTGGCTGAACGGCGACCTCTACTCGCCCTATGATTTCTGGCAGTACTGGCGCAACACCGAGGACGCCGACGTCACGCGCTTCCTCAAGATTTTCACCCGCCTGCCGCTCAGCGAGATCGCGCGGCTCGCCGCGCTTGGCGGCTCCGAGATCAACGAGGCCAAGAAGGTCCTGGCCACTGAAACGACGGCTATCGTGCATGGCCGCGAGGCGGCCGAGCAAGCCGAGGAAACCGCGCGCAAGACGTTTGAAGAAGGTGCGCTGGCCGAAACGCTGCCGACCGTCGAGGTCGGCAAGGCCGATCTGGAAAGCGGCGTCGGCATATTGTCGCTGTTCGTTGCCGCCGGGCTTGCCGCGTCCAACGGCGAGGCGCGGCGACACATCCAGGGCGGCGCCGTGCGGCTGAACGACCAGTCCGTGTCCGACGATCGCCGGTTGGTGACGCTTGAGGATCTAGGTCCGGAACAGGTCGTAAAGCTGTCGCTCGGCAAGAAAAAACACGTTCTGGTGCGGCCGGTCTGACTGGCCGGCTCGGACGCCCATGTGTGGACGTTCCAGCGCGCGTATCGAACTCGCATCTTGCTACCAAAAGTTGCGCGGAAGAAGCCTGCGCAACTTTGTTGCTTTCGGAGTTCACACCGGCTACGTCGGGACCGTGGGAGCAGCCTCCAATTCGTCAAACCGCCCATGGACTTCGATATCGTCGAGAAGTCCCATCCACAGCGACACACATAACCCAACCATCACGAGGAGGAACGGCGCGGCCGCGACAATGGATGCGGTCTGGAGTCCAGCCAAGCCACCCATCACCAGCAAGACACAAGCAGAGGCTCCGGCCAAAATGCCCCACAGAACCACGATCCCGGACCTTGGGTGAAGAGTACCGCGCGAAGAGAGCATTCCCATGACAACGGAAGCCGCGTCAGCTCCCGAAACGAAGAATATTGCAACCAGGAACATCGCAAGGGTCGATGTCAGCGTGGTGGCCGGATATTGGGCAAGAAGCGCGAACAGCGATACTGGAGCGCCCTTTCGTTGACGGCTTCGACAAGTCCGCCCAATCCCATCAGTTCCGAGTGAAGTGCAGTTCCGCCCATGACGGTGAACCAAAAGAAGGTAACAGCGCTGGGGATGAGCAACACGCCAACGATAAACTCGCGGATTGTGCGGCCCCGAGAGATCCGAGCTATGAAAACGCCGACAAAGGGAGCCCAGGATATCCACCAGGCCCAATAGAAGATGGTCCAGCTGCCAAGCCATTTTCCGTCGCTGAATGCTGCCGTGCGGAACGACATGGAGACCAGGTCGCTGAGGTAGTAGCCAAGCGATTCGATCAGCGTGTCGAATATGAACACGGTCGGTCCAATGATCGTCAGAAAGAGCAGGAGCAGCAGAGCAATGACCATATTCAGGTTGCTCAGGAATTGCACGCCCTTGCCAACACCGGAAACCGCCGACAGGATGAACAGAACGGTCAATGCCGCGATAATCGTCAGTGCGATTGTTGCGGACTCGCCGGTATTCCAGAGGAAGTTCATCCCGCTGTTGATCTGCTGAGCGCCAAGTCCCAACGAAGTGGCCGTTCCAAACAGTGTCGCGATGATTGCGAGGATGTCGATCGCCCGGCCTATCGGGCCGTGGATGCGGCTGCCGAGCAGAGGCTGGAAGGCACTCGACATCAAAGTCGGCAGGTTGCGCCTGTAGCTGAAGTACGCAAGCGCCAATCCAACAACCGCGTAGATCGCCCACGGGTGCAGCGCCCAATGGAAATAGGCGTATTGCATTGCCACGACCGCGGCCTCCCGTGACTGCGGCTCCGCCATTCCGTGCGGTGGCGCGCCAAAATGGAAGACCGGTTCGGCCACGCCCCAAAACATCAGGCCGATGCCCATTCCGACGCTGAACATCATGCAGACCCATGACACGGTCGAAAATTCAGGCTTTTCGTCATCTCGCCCGAGCTTGATCTTGCCGAACCTGCCAACCGCCGGGAAAACAGCGAACATCAGGAAGAACGCCGTCGAAACGACAAACATCCAGCCGAATGTTTTGATGATCGTATTCAAAGTCGCTGTCGCCACTGTGGCGAGACTGTCAGGAGCGAGGCCGCCCCAAAGCACAAAGCCGCCAGCTATGATGACAGCCGGCCAAAATACGCCGGAGTCTACACTCCGGGTGCTGTTACGGACATCCGCTCACTCCCATTTTGTGTGAACATCGTGCGCGGCCGGCTTTTCAAGCATTTTCTGGCTGGAACGACAGAGCGGTTCGCGTGGTAAAACTGATTGAATGACGCTGCGTTAGCTGGCTCAATCGCGACTTCGTTGCGACCCAGTTCCGACACATTCGAAAAGTTGTCGGTCATGTCGTCCGCGCTCCGACGACATCGCGCAATAGCTGCTTAGTGCGGAGGAACCCGCTCTTGCCGGAGAGCGGCAGTCCATCCCGCATGGTCATAGAGCGTGCCCTGGAAGGTGGTACCGATGCGCGGGCCGCGCAGCACGCCAATTAGCCCGATTCAGATAGCCGGCGCCCTTGATCAGCCACATGCCCAAATTGCTGGATTTGGCAGCCCAGGAAGGATAGGCTTGGTTTTTGGTTCAGGCGATGGAACAGAGACTAGCCGCAATTCTGGCTGCCGATATGGCGGGCTACAGTCGGCTAATGGAGGCCGACGAATCCGGCACGCTCGCACGCCTTCGGACCCATCGCATAGAACTGGTCGATCCCGCCATCGCGAAGAACAAGGGCCGGATCATCAAGACCACCGGAGACGGCATGCTCGTTGAGTTCCAGAGCGTGACCGATGCCGTGAAATGCGCCGTGGAAATCCAACAGCGCATGAAACGGCGCAATTCGGATGTGCCGCAAGAACGGCGTATCGAATTCAGGATCGGCATAAATCTCGGCGACATCATTTTCGACGATGACGACATTTTCGGCGACGGCGTCAATATTGCCTCGCGCATCGAGCAACTCGCCGACGTCGGCGGTATCTGCGTGACCGCAGCGGTGGCGACCCAAATTGCCGACCGTCTCGAAATTGCCATGGAGGATTTGGGCGAGAAGACGTTAAAGAACATCAGCCGCCCGGTTCGCCTCTATCGCATTGGGCTTGACAGTCCTGTCCTGCCAGAAGTCGAGGCAAAGCGATCCATCTCGAAACCTTCGATAGTGGTGCTGCCATTCACCAACATGAGCGGCGACCCCGAGCAGGAATTTTTCGCGGACGGACTGACCGAGGACATCATCACCGAACTGTCCCGCCACCATGAGCTGTTCGTCATCTCGCGCAATTCCAGCTTCGTCTACAAGAACCGCGCCGTGAATGTGCGCGAGGTGGCCGAGAAACTAGACGTCCAATACCTGGTGGAGGGAAGCGTTCGCAAGATCGGCGACAGGGTGCGCGTGACGGTTCAGCTCATCGACACGGCGAATGACGCTCATATCTGGGCAGACAAATATGACCGGAAGCTGGACGACATCTTCGCGATTCAGGATGAGGTGACCGCGGCGATCGCAGCCACGCTGCCCGGTCGTGTCGAGGCGGCTCAGCGGGACCAGCTCGCGCGGGCGAAACCCGCAAACATGGCCGCGTATGAATGTGTGCTTGCCGCCAAGGTGCTGCATCACAAAAGCACGATTGCGGATAATGAACGCGCGCAAACCTTGATAGGCAGGGCCGTCGCGCTCGACCCCGATTATGCCCATGCCCATGCCTGGCGGGCCTGCATTCTTGGTCAGGCCTGGGTCTATAACTGGTGCAAAGACCGGGATGCCGTCTGGAACGACATCATGGCAGCGCTGGACAGGGCGCTGGCGCTGGACGACAACGATGCCGATGTCCACCGCATCCTCGCCGCAGTGAACGTGAACAACAATGAGCTGACCACAGCGCGCTACCATCAAGAGCGCGCCCTCACCCTCAATCCCAATTACGACCTCGTGGTGGTGCAGCAAGGCGAGTTGTTGACGTGGCTGGGGAGGCCGGAAGAGGGAATTGAATGGATCCGCAAGGCAATGCAGTTGAATCCGCACCACCCGGAGAGGTTCTGGAGCCATCTGGGAAAGGCGCGTTTCGCCGCGCGCCAGTATGGCGAGGCGATCGAAGCTTTCATGCATCTGTCAACCATGGACTCGGTTCAGCATGCTTTCGCCGCTGCCTGCTACGGCTGGCTCGGCGACGAAATCGCCGCCGCGGCGCATCTACGCAAGGTCAAAACGCTCGATCCCCAATTCGACCTCGATTCATTTATCGCCACCCTGCACTATGCCCAAGAGTCTGATGTGCAGCACGTCCGCGAGGGACTGCTGAAAGCCGGTATTGCCCACCTGTAGCCAGCCCGTAACTACGAACCAGATCCCAATCGGGGCTCGAAGTGATTGAGCTTTCACCTTACCGATACTCGAAGATCGACCTGAAAATTCCGGGCGCGATCACCGACAGCGGATTGACGTCCAGTTTGGGCTTGTTGGCATTGCCCCTAAGCCGGTAGGTCACGCCGATCAGGCCGCGATCGCGGCCATTGCCGAGCAGCGCGCCGAACAGCGGCAGTTCGCCAAAGATGCGGTTGATGCCGTAGACCGGCATGAAGGTGCCGGTCATGTCCATGTTGTTGTTCTTGTCATAGAGCGTGCCCTGGAAGGTGGTGCCGATGCGCGGGCCGCGCAGCACGCCATTGGCCAACTTCAGATAGCCGGCGCCCTTTTCGATCTCGGAAAAGCCGCGCTCGAACTTCACTCTCGACGTGTCGATATTGGCTTTGACGGCTTCGTTGAGGCTGCGGCTGTCACCGGCCGGCGTCGTCGATACGAGCGAGGCGAGTTTCGGCTCGTTGACCACGAAGAAATCATGCGAGTCGACCTGGCCCTTCATCGGCCCATCGCTTGCCCCGGCGAGCGCCAGGGTGATCGAGCCGCCCTCCATATGCTCGTAGATGTTGAGGAACCGCAGGATGGCGCCGGCGTCGGCCGACCGCACGTTGAGGGCGCGCTTGCCGGCGCCGGTCGTATTGCTGATGCTGATGGCAGCACCCGAACTTGCCGTGGCGCTCACCTTGAGCCCATTCACCCTTGAGCCGGCGGCGCTGTAGTCGAGCTTCAGGTTCGACAGCGTCTCGTTGTGGAAGCCGGTCAGCGAATTGACGTCGGCGCTGACCGAAATCGCGTCGGAACCCGTGGCCTTGGTGGCGGTGTCGACATCCGACGTGAATTGCTTGATCAGCGAGCGCGCGTCCAGCGCGCTGCCGCTGATGTCGATCGCGTAGCCCTTGCCCGATCGCTTCACCGAAACGGCAACGCTGTCTCCCCGGTTCAGCTTGACGTTGCTGAACCGCGCCGAGGACAGGGCGCCTTTGACCAGCACCACGCCGCCATCGATCGAAAAAGTCTTTCCATTCAGGTCGAAGTCGGACAGCGTCGTGGTGTCGCCGGATTTGGCCATGGCAAATGTGACATTGGCTGGAATGCCGGGGCCCTTGCTCCAGCCTGCCCAGGGAATGTCCAGCCTGGCATTGGTCAGGTCCGCCGAGACAGTCTGGTTGCCCGTGCCGCTCTTGTCGATCTCAACCTTGACGGTTCCAGAAAGCAGCTCCGACAGGCCAGCCATGGCGGCGGCACGTATCTTGTCGTCGAGCGTCAGCGCCACTTTTCGGCTGCGTGGCGGTCCGCCATCCCTGAGCGGTTCGATCAGGTCGAGTTCGGCTGGAATGCCATTGAGCAGCGCCTTGGCTGATATCACCGCCTTCTCGGGTTCGACCGTGATCGAACCGTCCGCGTCCGTCACCGTCTGGTCTTCGAACGGCTTGCCCAGCGACAGGTCCTTGTAATCGAGCGTCACCAGCCAATCGAGTTTCGAGCTGTCGACGCCGCGCTGCAGCGGAATGTCCGCCTTGACGTGGCCGGTCACCGTGCCGGACAGGTCTTCCGGCAGCAGGCCGACACGGCGCATGCCGTTGATAGGCTCGTAGGAGGCGAGCTCGGCGATCGCGGACGCCTCCCCGGCAACATCGATGTCGAGCGCGCCGATCACCGGCGGGCGGTTCGCCGCCTTGACCGTCATCGTGCCGTTGCTTGCCGCGACCGTGCGGCCGCTGGCCATATAGACGTTGCCCGAGGACAAGGCGATGTCGACGTCATTGCCGTGGAATTCGACGACGCCGACGGCATCGCGTATCGGCGGGATGTGACCGGCCGTATCGAAGCGCGATCCTTCGACCTGGAAACGGCCGAATACCTCATCTGATGAAAGCGGGATGCCGTTGCCAAGGCGCCCGGGCACGACCTGGAACTGCAGGCTGGCGTCGACGACACGGCCGCCGAACAGGTTTTTCAGCACCCACAGGCGAGCGTTTCGCGCCGCAAACCAGGGCCACAACTGCTTGACATGCGAGACCGGCATGTCGTGGACGTTGAAGGCTACAGATATGCCCGGCACCTTTCCCTTGGGGAATTCGACCGAAGCCGTGCCCAGCGCCTCGCTGTCGGACCCGGACCGGATCCCGATTTGCCCGGCCACCAGCTTGCGGCTGCGGGTCTGGTAGACGCCGGCCACCCGGGCGATGAAATCGAGCGCAGGTTCGGAGGATTCCGAAGGCGCCAGTGTCGAGCCGTCGCTGGTCAGGTCGTAGCGATAGGACGGCTCCTCGCCTGCTGTTCCGGTCGCCGGCTTCGGCCCGATCGAACCGGCGAACTCGAATGTCGAGCGACCGGTCCTCACTTGCAGCCGGTCCACCTGGACCTTGTTGGCGCCGGCGACAAGCGTCGCAGCGAGATCGACGTCGGCTGGAAGCGAGCCACGCGTGCCAAGATCGAGCACGGCACCGGCGAACGACAGCGAGGCCGTCAGCCGCGACGCGTTGTCGCCGGATCCTTCCGATCCCGCCAGCTTCAAGGCAATCGCGCCAAGCGTCCCGCCCGGCGCTGTCGCGGTCTGGTCAAGCTGCGCTATCTCGACGCTGGCATCCAACGCCGTCACGCGCCGCGTCGTCGCATCACGGCTGGCTGAGGCGGCGATTGTGAGTGTCCTGCCGTCGACAGCCGCATCGGATGAAAACTCCAAGCCGCCCGGCCCCGACTGCGCAACGGTAGCATCCGCGATCCTGACCAGTTTGACCAACCCGGCCTCGGGCGGAACGAGGTCGACATTGCGCAGCTCGATCCGGCGCATCTGCTCCTCGCGCACCGCATCGAGCGCGTGACCGATGCTGGCAAAGACCGTGCCGGCCAGCCTTTCCGGATCGATGAGGCCGTCGTCATTGCGCAGTGCCGCCGTCCAGTCGCCACCCGACGGCAGCGCCGCCATCACGATGCGCGCGTCGGAAATCCTGGCGCTGGTAAGCCGCACCTCGCCCGAAAGCAGCGGTATCAGCCTTACGCCGAACCGGACACGCCCGGCATCGGCCATCGGCTTGCCGTCGGCGGTCTTGAGGCTGACGTCGCTGACCTGCAGCGCAATGAAGCTCGATCCGTCGAGCGTGAGACGGGCCGGCCCGACCGCAACGTCGACGTCGACCCCGGCCAATTTCTCGATGGCCGTTTCCGCTTCGGCCCGCAGCCGCTCGGTGCCGAAGCCGGACGTGCCGATCGCATAGACAGCGGCGGTGGCCAGCAGCACAAGCGCCAAAAGGCCGGCAAACAGCCGCGCAAGAATACCAACGCCGCGGCCCTGGCCGAGCGGCGGTATGCGGCACGCGGACGGGAAGGCCCCCAGGTCGGTGATTTCATCACGCCTGAATCTGATCTTCTCGTGCTGCGGCTGCTCCTGATCCACACAATTTTCCGTTGAACGAACTCGACCGTGGACGAATCCCGCTGCGACAATATATCGATGAGGCCTCGCGCGTAACCACAAACAAGGGCACCGATATGGCTGATCTCGACGTCGGCGACGTTGCGCCGCAGTTCGACCTTCCCCGCGACGGCGGCGGATCGCTCAGCCTCGCGTCATTGCGGGGAAAGCCGGTCGTGCTTTACTTCTATCCGCAGGACGACACCACCGGCTGCACCAATGAGGCGATCGGCTTTTCGCAGTTGAAGCCGGAATTCGAAAAGCTCGGCGCTGTCGTGATCGGCCTGTCGCCGGACAGTGTCCGAAAACACGACAAATTCAAGTCGAAATACGATCTGACCGTCGACCTCGTCGCCGACGAGGAGCGCAAGGTGATCGAAGCCTATCATCTGTGGGTTGAGAAGCAGCTCTATGGCCGCCGCTATATGGGCGTCGAGCGCGCAACGTTCCTGATCGGCAGCGACGGACGGATCGCCCGGATCTGGCGAAATGTTCGCGTCAAAGGCCATGCCGAGGCGGTGCTGGAGGCCGTGCGCGCGCTTTGACGTCGATTTCTGGGACATCAGTTTCGGCTGTGGCCTGAACCCCGTCTGAAGCACGCCTAAGCAATCCGGCTTGCAACCCATGGGCTGCAAGCTGGGCGCCAGCAACCGACCGTTAACCTTAATGATGTGTAATCAGGCTTGTCGTTGGTGTCGTAACGAAAGCTTGGTCCTGTGAACGTAGCCAGTCAGTCAACGGTCTTTGGCAGGCGCAATGAGCCCCACACGGTCATTATCGCCCGGGGCAACGAGATCAGGCATTTCACCATACGGCCATGGCTTGCCGCATTTTGCGGCTCGGCGCTGGCGGCGATGGCGATAGGCTATCTGCTGGCGACCTCCTATCTCGTGCTGCGCGACGACCTAATCGGCGCGACCACGGCACGGCAGGCGCGCATGCAGCAGGCCTATGAGGACCGCATCTCGGCACTGCGCGCCCAGGTCGACCGGATCACCAGCCGTCAGCTGCTCGACCAGCAGCTCATGGAAACCAAAGTTGGCGAGTTGCTGGAACGACAGACCCAGCTCAGCCTGCGCCACGGCCGCATCGGCCCGCTCCTCGAACGCGCCGAGAGCGACGTCGGAACGCCGCCCGCCGCAGGCACGGCTGCGTCCGCAAAGCCGGATAAACGCGCCGAGGTGACCGACGCCCCGCTACAGGCCTATGCGGTTGCCAGCCTCGGCGCCAACCTTGGCGCTGGCGACACCAGGCCGTTCTCGCTGTGGTCGACCCGCTCCGATCCGCTGCCGAGCGACACGGCGGCCGATCGTGCCGACAGGCTGTTCGTGTCGATCAACGCCGCGCTTAAGGCCATAGAGAGCCAGCAGCTCACCCGCATCGCCACGCTTGCCGACAACGCCTACAAAAACGCCGATGCGATTTCTCAGGCGCTCGAGGCGGCTGGCCTGCCGGTCGACGGCGATTTCGGCAAGAGCGATGCCGGCGGTCCGCTGATACCACTCGACAGTTCGATGACGTTCGACAGCAAGGTAAGGGAACTCGACGAGGCGCTGGACGCGCTTGACCGGCTGAAGACGGAGGCGCGACGGCTGCCGCTCGCCAACCCCGCGCCCGGTCGCTCGGTCACCAGCCCGTTCGGCGTGCGCACCGATCCGCTGCTCGGCACCGCCGCGCTGCATTCGGGGATGGATTTCAGGGCGCCGACCGGGATGCCTGCCAAGGTCACGGCGCCCGGCGTTGTCGTCAAGGCCGGCTGGAACGGCGGCTACGGCCGCATGGTCGAGGTCGACCATGGCAATGGCTTTGCGACGCGCTATGGGCATCTCAGCAAAATCGACGTGGCCGTCGGCAAGCGGCTCAACGCCGGCGACGTCATCGGCAAGACCGGCAGCAGCGGCCGCTCGACCGGCCCGCATCTGCATTACGAAATCCGCCGCCATGGCGAGGCCATCGACCCGCTGCGCTTCCTGAGGGTCGGCAAGAAGGTCGCGCGGTATCTTTAGTGGCCGGCCTGTCGGCTGCGAGCGCTACGTCGGTGCAGGGCCTTTTTTGACGCTGGCGGGACAGCGCCCCCCTCTGTCCTGCCGGACATCTCCCCCACCAGGGGGGAGATCGGCAGCTCTGCCGACGGCGCCTTTTTCTTCTGCATTGGAGATTGGCGAAACCCGACGTGACATCCAATCTCCCCCCAAGTGGGGGAGATGTCCGGCAGGACAGAGGGGGGGCGAAGGAATGCGACTTAGCCGGGATCGCGCGCGAAATTCTTTTTGAATTCCATTTGACTGAATAAATATTTGGTGCGAACCTCTTGTCTCCCAGGGATGCAAGACATGGCACTGCGGGGGACCAATCAGGAGTTTGGGCGGCCTTACAACAGGCGCATCGTCCTCGAATCCATCCGCCTTCACGGTCCGATCGCCCGCGGCGACATTGCCGAGCGGGTCGGGCTCACCGTTCAAACGGTCTCGACCATCGTTCGCGAGTTGGAAGAACACGGCTACGTCCTGTCGATGCGCGAAGAGCCGCGGGGGCGCGGGCTGCCTCCGGCGACCCTGCGGATCAACCCGGAGGGCGGCTATGCCGTCGGCATCCACGTCACTCCGCTGGGCATCAATGCGGCGCTGATCAATTTGAGCGGAGACGTGATCGAGAGCGCCACCCGCGAGGCCCCCAACGCGACGCCCGACCATGCCTTCGATCTGATCGGCGCGATGGTGCTTGAATTGACCGGACTGCGGCCGGGCGGTCGCGTTCTCGGCATCGGCATGGCGCTGCCCGGCCCTTTCGGCGTTGAGTCGATGAGCTTTGTCGGCCCGACGACGATGACCGGCTGGAAGGACGTGGCGCTTCGGGAACGGTTGGAGGCCTCGACCGGGCTGCCCGCGTTTTTTGAGACCGATATGGCGGCCGCGGCAATGGGCGAGCGCCTGTACGGCCTCGGGACGGGATATTCCGAATACTACTATCTCTATTTCGGTGTCGGTCTCGGCGGCGTCATGGTCCATGACGGAAGCGCGTTGCGCGGGGCCTGGGGAAACGCCGGCGAGATCGGACACATCCCTGTCGTGCCGGGTGGCGAGCCGTGCCCCTGCGGCAATCGCGGCTGCCTCGAACGATACCTCTCGCTCGAGGCGCTGCGGCGCCGGAACATCAGCGACGCCGATTGGGTTGATGAAGTCGGGCCGATCTTCTGCAACGCCATCACCATCGTCGAGAACCTGTTCGATCCCGAGACCATCATCCTCGGCGGACTGGCGTCCACCGATCTGCTTGAACGGCTGGCCGGTTCGGTTGCCAGGCTTGCCAACTCGATCTCGGCGCGAAACGACCGCACGGCGCCGCGTGTCACCGTCGCACGCGGCGGCCAGCATGCTGTGCTGCGCGGGGCCGCCGCACTTGCCGTCTCAGGCGTGCTTTCGCCGCGCTTCGGCCAGATATTCACCGCCGAGCGCGAACGTGGGCGAGATATACTGCAGGGCAAGGGGATCGCGGCATGAGCGGAGCTCAGCCGGGCATGAGCGGAGCTCAGCCGGGCATGAGCGAACCCCTGCTGGTGCTCGACAACGTCACCAAGAATTTTGGCGCGATTGAAGCGCTCAAGGGCATCAGCTTCTCGATCGGCAAGGGCGAGGTGGTGGCGCTTCTGGGCGACAATGGCGCCGGCAAATCGACGCTGGTCAAGATCATCGCCGGCGGCCTGGAGCCGACCTCCGGCCGCATGCTGTTCGAGGGCAAGGAATTCCTCGCCAAATCTCCCGCCGAGGCCAAGGCGGCTGGGATCGAGACCGTCTACCAGGACCTGTCGCTTTGCACCAATGTCGACGTGGTGGCCAATTTCTTCATGGGCCGCGAGATCACCAGGAAATTTCTTGGCCTTCCCGTGCTTGACGAACCCGCCATGGAGCAGGTGGTCGAAACGGCTTTGGCCAGCGCCGGCACCCGCATCCCTTCACTCAGAACCAATGTCGAGCATCTCTCGGGCGGCCAGCGGCAGGCCATCGAGCTCAACCGATTCGTGCATTTTGGCGGCAAGCTCGTGCTTCTCGACGAGCCGTTCGCAGCACTCGGCGTCGAGCAGACGCGGCGTGGCCTCGACATGATCCGCCAGGTGGCGAGGCAAGGCATCGGCGTCGTCATCATCACCCATATCATGCAGCAGGCCTTCCAGGTCGCCGACCGGATCGTCGTGATCCGGCAAGGCGTCGTGGCCGGCGATGTCGCGCGCAACAAGACAAGTCCCGACGCGGTGATCGACATGATCACCGGAGAGACGCTCGCCGGTGCCGGACCGGCAGGCTGAGGGACAAATGAGGGGTCCGGCGCAAGAGGAGCGAACGACATGAAGAAAATACTTCTTTCCGTCTTCGGTATCCTGGCACTGGCCTTTGCCACGCTCACGCCGGCATTCGCCCAGTCCAAGGGCACCGTCTACTACCTGGTGCCGACATTGCTCGATGAATTCCAGACCGGCTCGGTGAGCGCTCTGGAGATGTTCCTGAAGCAGGTCGGCTACGAGATGAAGACGCTGAACGCCGACAACAAGACCGACGCTCAGCAATCGCAGATGAACGACGTCATTGCGCTCAAGCCGTCGGCGATCATTCTTGCCGCCGTCGATTTCAATGCGTTGAAGCCGTCGATCGAGGCCGCCCGCGCCGCCGGCATCCCGGTTGTCGAGTTCGATCGCCAGATCACCTCGACGCCATCCGATTTCACCTCGGTGGCGGGAACGGTCGAGATCGGCCAGATTGCCGCCGACCAGGCCGAAAAACTCTTGAAGGCGAAGCACGGATCGGTGAAAGGCAAGATCCTCCAGGTGCTCGGCGATCCTGGCGACCCCTACACGCTCGATATCCAGAAGGGTTTCGAGGAGAAGATGAAGGCGTTCCCAGACGTCAAGATCATCTCGGTGCCTGCCATGCAATGGGCGGCGGATGCAGCCGGAACCATCGTCAACGACCAGATGCTCGCCAACCCTGATATCGACCTGATCTTCAGCCACGCCGCGCATCTCTCGGTCGCTGCCGTCGCCTCGCTCGAGGCCGCCGGCAAGAAACCGGGCGACGTCATGCTGATGAGCTCGAACGGCGCGCCGGTCGGCCTCGACCTGATCCGCAAGGGCTGGCTCAACGTCGAAGTCGAGCAGCCGCTCTACGCTCAGGCCGCCGCCGTCGCCATGTTCATGGACAAGGTCGTCAACAAGCAGGAGATCAAGCCGGGCGAGTACGATGTGCTCGGCCTGAAGTCGGCCGTGACGATTGAAGCCTGGGGACCGAACATCAAGATCCCCGGCGCTGCGATCACCAAGGAAAACGTCGACAACCCGGCCTTCTGGGGCAACATGAAGCCGCCCTCGGGCACCGTGAAGCCGGTCGAGTAGCAAAGTCGCCCAGGGCTCCGGGCCGCGCTGGCCCGGAGCTCAGCCGGCACGTTCGAACGACGCGCAAGTCAAGCTGCAGAAGTTTTTCAGTCCGCGCGTGATCCCTAAAATCGAATTGGTTTCGGGGTCATGCGCCAGCCGGATCAGCATATGAATCCCCGCACGCGCCGCGCCCTCGAGTTCGTCCTCAACAACCTCGTCTGGTTCATGCTGGTCTTCGTGCTGGTGGTCTTCTCCACCTCCATTCCGAACTATTTCCAGCTCGGCATCTTCGCCAACATCATCGAGGCGTCGAGCGTGCTTGGCGTCATGTCGATCGGCCTGGCGCTGGTCATCATCACCGGTCACATGGACCTGTCGGTCGAATCCGTGGCGGCGCTCAGTGCCATGGCGGTCGGCATCCTGTTCTGCTCGGCGGGTATCGGCCTTGGCGTTCAATTGCACCCGGAATGGCTGATGGTTCCGGTTTCGCTGCTGATCGCCCTTGCTGTCGGCGGCATCATCGGCGCCGTCAACGGCTACCTGGTCGTCAAGGTGAAGATGAGTGCCTTCATCATCACGCTGGCGTCCTACATCTGGGTGCGCGGCCTCGTGCTGGTCATTTCCGGCGGCCGCTCGGCACAGGACCTTGCGCCGGCAATCCGCTGGTTCGGCATTCAGCGCCTGCTTGGCCTGCCGCTCACCGCCTGGATCGCGATTGCGTGTTTCGTGGTCTTCTCGCTGATCATGGCCAAGACCCCCTTCGGCAGGCACCTGGTCATGATCGGCGGCAACGAGACCGCAACCTTCCGCGCCGGCATTCGCGTCAACCGCAACCTCGTCATCGCCTTCGTTCTCGCCGGCGCCATCGCCGGCCTTGCCGGCTGGGTGCTGGCAATCCGCACCTCCGGCGCCACCGCCAATCTCGGCGTCGGGCTGCTGTTCAACGCCTTCGCCGCCGTCGTCATCGGCGGTGTCAGCCTCAAGGGCGGCGTCGGCACCCTGTCCGGCGTCTATGCCGGCGTGCTGTTGCTGTCGGCCATCAACACCGCAATCAACCTCATGGGCCTGCCGGCCAACTTCACCCAGGTGATCCACGGCCTGCTGGTGCTTGCCGCCGTGCTGCTCGACGCGTTCAAGCAAACCATCCGCCAAAGACTGGCATGAGAGGGGGGCTGGCATGACCGGGCGTCCAGGGATCGGAAGACTTTCGGACAAGGTCGCGCTGATCGTCGGCGGTGCCCGCGGCATCGGCAAGGGCATCGCACAGCGCTTTGCCGAAGAGGGCGCCAAGCTGGTGCTGGCCGATACCGAAGTCGAGGCCGGGCAAGCGGCCGCGGACGAAGTCGGCGCCGCCTTCATCCGCACCGACATCTCGCAGATGGCCGATGCCGAGGCCGCTGTTGCGCTGGCGCTCGACCATCACGGCCGTCTCGACATCATGGTCCAGAATGCCGGCATCTATCCCTGGCAATTGCTGGAAAACACCAGCCCGGAGGACTGGGACCGTGTCATGGCGGTCAATTTGCGCGGCAGCTTCAATGCCGCCCGTGCGGCGCTCGCTCCGATGAAGGCGCAGCACTTCGGCCGCATGCTGTTCACCTCCTCGATCACCGGCCCGCACGTCACCAGCCCCGGTCACGGCCACTATTCGGCGACCAAGGCCGGCATCAACGGCCTGATCCGTTCGGCCGCTCTCGAATTCTCGGGCTACGGCATCACCGTCAACGGCGTCGAGCCCGGCAACATCCTCACCGAAGCCATCCAGCTGCATCGCGGCGCCGCCTATATCAAGAACATGGAGGACTCCATCCCGCTCGGCCGCCTCGGCAGCCCGCGCGACGTGGCCAATGCCTTCCTGTTCCTGGCCTCGGACGACGCCAGCTACATCACCGGCACCACCATCATCGTCGATGGCGGGCAGCTGCTGCCCGAAGGCAAGGACTTCCGCCTGCTTCCGCCATGATCCGCGCCCGATAAACTCGATTCGCCGCCCAATACTTCAACATCGGTTTACCCGAAGCTGGTAACAGCAACGACGCTCGTTTTCATGATCAAGCAAAGGGTCTGCCTTGCCGCCGCGTTACAGCTCTCCTTTCGACCACCACCGGAGCGAGTGCAATTGTAGATTGCATAGCTGCGGGCAGTTGCCGTTCGCGGCGATGGCCAATGGGGAGCCGGGCCTTGCCATGGTCTGGAAACGCGGGGACTCCGGTGCCGGGAGCCGGGCTTGAGCGTCATTCGCGCCCTGGAAAGTGCCGATGTTCCGGCAGTCGCAGGCATGTTTCAACGCGTGCTGCGCAAGGAGCGGACCGAAGCGCCGGCCGCGCTCATCGACTATATGAGACGGTTTTATCTGGAGGCGCCCGGTTGCGGAGGCGATCTCCGCTCGCTTGTCCATGTCAACGACGCCGGCGACGTCTCCGGGTTCGTCGGCGTTCACGTGTTGCCGATGCAGTTCAACGGCCGGCAATTACGCGCCGCCATCTGCAGCTCGCTCATGGTCGAGGATCATGAGCGCGACCCGATGGCCGGCGCCCGCTTGTTGAAGGCTTATCTGGATGGCCCGCAGGTTATCTCGTTCAGCGAGACCGCCAATGATATTTCTGCAAAATTGTGGACCCGGCTGCGCGGCGTTGTCCTGCCGCAATACAGTCTCGACTGGGTGCGCGTGATGCGGCCGTCGAGCTTTGTGCTCAGCCTTTCCGCCAGTCGCATGAAATCTGTCCGAATGCTCAATCCGTTTGCGCATGCCCTCGACCGGTTTTTTTGCAGGCGAATGAAGTCCAGCGAACGACGCTGGTCCGGTGTGGCGGCGGACGGGGCAGGTCATGGCGCCTTTCGGACATCCCAAATCGACAGCGACGCATTTGCCAGGCTCGTCGAACCGTTGACCGCCCAGTTCGCCCTGCGCCCGAGTTGGGCGGAAGGCCAGCTGGATCATATGCTGACCGATGCGGCACAAAGGCCGGATCTGGGCGAGCTTGTCTACGTTTCCGTGGCATCGCCGGTCGGCACCAATGTCGGCGCATTCGCCTATCACGCGCGGGCCGGTGAAATCGGCCGCGTGCTGCAGATACTCGCCCTCCCCGGCCAGGCGGGTTCGGTGATCGACTGCCTGATCGATGATGCCGCCGTACGCGGCGTCAGCGGCCTGCGCGGACGCATTCAACCCGCACTTCTGGAAGCGATGCTAGGGCGACGCATAGCGTTCCTGACCGTTGCCTCGACCGTGGTGCATTCACGCGATCCAGAGCTTCTGGATGCCATGAAGAACTCGCAAGCTTTCCTGAACGGGCTTGCGGGCGAGCAGTGGAGCCGGCTGGGTCACTTCACCTGAAGCGCTTCGCGTGACCTGGATCGAGAAGCAGGTCAGGTATCGACTTCCTCGACCTCATCAACGAGTTGCGGGCGCAGGTGCAGGTAGCGCGTTGCCTTGCGTTTGGCGGCGATGTCGGCCCAGACGCGTTCCACCTGCGAGGCGTCCAGTCCTGCCGCCTGCCCCACCACTTCGGCCGCCACGCCGTTGTTGAGGCCGCAAAGGCAAAGATCCATGCGGTCATAGGGAAGCGAGAAGTAGAACTCCTCCTGCGTCTGCGCCAGCGAGTAGGTATCGGTGGTCGGCGGCCGATTGCGGATTTCCTCGGGGACGCCGAGATAGGCCGCGAGCGCATAGACCTGCGTTTTATAGAGGTGCGCGATCGGCTTGACGTCCGCCGCGCCGTCACCGTTCTTGACGAAGAAGCCCTGATCGTATTCCAGCCGGTTGGGCGTTCCGAGAACGGCGAAGTTCAGCCGGTCGGCATGAAAATATTCGATCTGCTTGCGGGTTCGCTGTTTCATGTTGGTGGCGGCGACGATGCCGAGATAGACCGGCAGCGGCATTCTCAGTTTGGTCTGCTTGCCCCCGGGGTCCTGCACCACCAGCGACGAGATATTGTAGCCCTCATGCTCGAGGGCGTTCGCAATCACGATCTTCGAGGCCCAGCCTTCGCCGTAGTCCGGGACCAGTTCGCAGATGAAGGCGTCGCGACGCTGATAGCAGCCCATGGCGCGCAAGGTCGGCCCGATATTCTCCACAATGGCCTCGACACCGAAAGTGCCGGCGACAAGGCGGCCGAGCCGCAGACTTTCCGGATCGGAATCGTTTTCCGGCATGAAGAGGCACAGTACATTCTGTGGCCCGACGGCGCGCGCCGCCAACGCGACCGAAACGCTGGAATCGATCCCGCCGGAAAGACCGAGCACGAGGCCACGCTTGCGAATACCGCGCAACTGCTGGCGCAAGGCGGTCACGATCCTGTCCGTTTCGGCGCCGGGGTCGATCGCCAGGGCCTGCGCCAGAATGGTCGGCGCGTCATCGCCGGGGCGAACGCTCATTGCGCGGCCTCCATCATCTCCGACGCAAGCCGGCGGCTGACCTTGCCCGTGTCCGTCATCGGCAATTCCAGGCGGAATTCTATGATTTTGGGCACCATGAAATCCTCGAGATGACGGGCGCAGTGGCGCATGACATCCTTTTCGCTGAGCTTCGGGTCCGAGCGTATGACGAGCGCGCCGATCGCATGCCCGAGCAGCGGATCCGGCACACCGACGACAACGGCCTCGGCAATGCCCGGATGGCCGTGAAGCACGGCTTCCACTTCCTTCGGCGCCACCTTCTCTCCCCGCGTCTTTATGATGTCGTCCTTGCGGCCGACGAAATAGAGAAAGCCGTCCTCATCGGTCCTGAACAGGTCACCGGTGTAGAGAACCTTCTCCCAACGGTTCGGGCCCGGTCGCAGCGCTCGTTCGGTCGCAGCTTCGTTGCGCCAATAACCCTGCATGACGTGCGGTCCGCGAATGACCAGCTCACCCGCCACACCTGGTGGCACGCGTTGCCCGTTGTCATCGACGACAAACACTTCGGTGTTCGGAATGGCTATGCCGACTGATCCCGGCCGGCGGTCGAGTTCCTCGGGCGGCAGATAGGTGCAGCGCTTGCATTCGGTCTGGCCATACATCGAATACAGCCTGACACCGGGGAAAAGGCAGCGCAGGCGTTCGATATGGGCCGGAGGCAAGGCCGCCGCCGTGTTGGAAATATAGCGAACGCTGGGCAGGAAGCCCGGCTCCAGGTCACGCATCTGCAGGATCATCGCTGCCATCGTCGGCACCAGCGGAAGACCGGTGACGCCCTCCTCGCGGATACGCTCAAAGATCGCCTGAGGAAAGGCGAAGGACTTTTCGAGCACGAGCGTGGCGCCGAGCCTGACGGCCATCAGCAACTGATAAAGGCCATAGTCGAAGGCGAGCGGAAGCACATTCAGAATGATGTCGTCGGATGTGTTGCGCAGATAGGTGGTGATGGAGTCCGAGGCCGCGTCGCAATTGCGGTGCGTCATCATCACGCCCTTGGGCCGGCCGGTCGAGCCCGACGTGTAGATCAACATCGCAAGATCGACGTCGATGCCACGGTGGTCAATCTCCCCGGCTTCGAGCGTCAGGCAGTCGGCCAGCGATGTGGCCCCCACCGGGCATTGACCATCGGCGCCGACGGTCGAAGCCACGAAGATGCCGGTGTTGCCGCCGCAGGCTTCAGTGACCACGGGCATCAGTTTTGCCTGGGTGAGGATCGCCGCAGCGTCGCAATCGGCAAGGATGTAGGCAAGCTTGTCGGCCTTGGTCGATGGATTGACCGGGATGAAGGTCGCCCCTGCCTTGAGCACGGCGAAAATCGAAACCGCGATCTCCCAGCAATTGTCCATGAAAACGACGACCCGGTCGTTGCGGCTGACGCCGTTCGCGAAAAGCGCAGCGGCAAGGCGGCTCGAGAGATCGTCCAGTTCTTCGTAGCTCAGCCTTTTATGGCTGGTGATCAATGCCGTCTTGGCAGGTTGGGCAGCGGCATTCGCGGCCAGAAAATGTTCGATCCGCACGGAACGCTCCTCGCCGATCGGGCCTAGACTGCCGGCGCTTTCGCCTTGATGAAGGACGAAATACGCTCAATCGAATCCAGGTTGGCCGGCACGATGTCGGTATCGACCATCGCAATACCGAAGGTATCCTCGATGAACGCCACGAGTTCGACCACGGCGGTCGAGTCGATGATGTCGTTCTCGATCAGCGAGGCTGTATCTGCAAGTTCGTAAGACGTGTCGCCGAACAAGAAATTGTCGACGATGAAGGCTCTGACCTTGTCCTTGATTGTTATCATCATCTTTTCCCTTCCCTGGATTCCTCAAGCTGCTCTTGCTGCACTGGCTTCTTTGCCGGTGAAATTCTTCTGCCACAGCTGCGTCGACAGGATGCCGACGAAGGCAGCGTTGTCGCGGAATCCCGACGCTGGCTGCGTGCGGCATTTCTCATGAAGGCTGGCCACGGCCTTGGCGTTGAACAGTCCGCCGGCAGCGATGTTCGCTTCACTTAAGCAATCACGCACATAGTCCAGTTCCCCGGCTCCAACGAAGGAGCGGGCTTCCGGCGCCCGGTAGGGCTGCTTGGCACGCTCCCGGATCGCGCCGGGAAGCAGATGCCCCGCCACTTTGCGCAATATGTGCTTTTCGACCAATCCCTTCAGCTTCATTTCAGGCGGAAGTCTTGCGGCAAATTCCACAAGGCGATGGTCGAGGTAGGGAAACCGCCCTTCGATACCATGCGCCATGGCCATCCGATCGCCTTGGCTGGACAGGATGTAACCCGGCAGCAGGAAGCGGCTTTCGAGATATTGCGCCTGATGCAGCGGGTGCCACAGGGGAAAAGCCTGGGGCAACCGGCTGACCAGTTCCTCGGCTGCATCATAGCCCTTCAACGTCGCGCGCAGGTCACCGGAAAAGAAAATTTTTGCCGCCGCCGTGGTCTTGAAGCGCGGCCGATGCGAGAACAGCGGATCGTCGAGCGCAGCGTTGCCGGCGCCGAAGAACGCCGCCAAATACTCCACGGACTGCTGCTGCAGACCCGGCAGATAGGGATAAAGCTTGCGGAACAGCTGTGGCCTGATGCGCGATGCCGGCTGCCGTGCGCAGTACCGACGCACACGCGCTTCCCTAAAAATGTCGTAGCCGGCAAAAACCTCGTCGGCGCCCTCGCCGGTCAGCACCACTTTCAGGCCAGCCTCGCGAACGAGGCCGGACAACTGGTAGAGCGGGGCTGGGGCGGTGCGGATGATCGGCCGCTCGGCAAAGCGGACGACTTCGGGGAAGACGCCGGCGATATCGCCGGCCTGGCAGGCAATGGTTCGGTGCCGGGAGCTAATTGCTGACGCCATCTCGATCTGGAAAGCGCTTTCGTCGTGTTCGGCGCTGTCGAACGTCACCGAAAATGTCTGCAGCTGGAGCGGTGTCATGCCGGCGGCAAGGGCCGAAACCAGGGATGAATCGAGCCCGCCCGAAAGATAAGAACCGACCGGCACGTCGGCACGCATGCGAAGCCTCACCGCATCGCTCAACAGCGCCTGCAGTTCCTCGGCCGCATCGTCCTCGTTGGTGAGCTTCGAGGGCGCGTCCCGATGCGGATAGTCGAGGTGCCAATAGCGCTTGATCGTGACTTGCCCCGGTGTCGCGATCATCACGCTTGCCGGCTCCAGCTCGTGGATATTGCGGAAAGCCGTGCGGGGAGCGATCGGCGCCCACAGCGTAAAGATCTGGTCGAGTGCGATCGGATCGATTTCGGCCGAGACGCCGGGAACCTTCAGGAGCGCCTTGATCTCCGACGCGAAGTACAGCACGCCGTCCCTGTTCGTGTAGAACAGCGGCCGGACACCCATCCGGTCTCGGGCAAGCACCATGCGCCGACGCCTGTTATCCCAAATCGCGAAGGCGAAATCGCCGTTCAGGAGCGACAGGCAGTCTTCGCCCATCTCGTCATACAGGTGCAGGATGACCTCGGTGTCGCTTGACGTGCGGAAGCGCCGGCCCTTGGCGATCAGCCCTTCGCGCAATTCCAGGTAGTTGAAAATCTCGCCGTTGAACGCAATCGTCAAATTGCCTGACGCGTCGGACATCGGCTGCTGGCCATCGCCGATGCCGATCACCGACAGCCGCGCATGGCCGAGCCCGGCGTCGGCTGTCATAAATTTCCCTTGCTCATCCGGCCCACGATGGGCGATCGCAGCTGTCATCCGCGCAAGCAAAGCTTCCGCATCCCGGATCGAACCGAAATAGCCCCCGAATCCGCACATTGCTACGACTCATATATCGATGAGGTCCGGAACTTAAGCTCGATAGCTGGCTCAAGCGTTAACCGGATAATTTCGGCTGACACATGGTTAACAACAATTAAAAGACAAGGTACTTTTTTGTTCTATTATCTCTTCCCGGATAGAGAAGTATATTTCAACGCGAAACGCAATTTTTTGTTCGAGCAACGGCGGCGCGCGACAGCGTTGCCCCGCATGACCGACTTGCGCAGCGACTCCAGTCCTCATTGGAGGTAGCTGATAGCACAGTACAGGCCGATGACTGGAGAGCAGGTGTGAGGCAGGATCAGCCCAATGCGGCCCTCGCGATCAGTCTGGCCAAAGCTCCCGCTTGCGTTCTTCAAAGCCGAGCACGCGTTTGCTATCGGTCCACCGCGCGACCTCGCCCTCCATTCCATCCGGGTCCTTGAAGGTCACAAGACGGACAGCGCCGAAATCTGTAATGGTCCCATCCGAAGCGCCGGCCTTCACCAGACGTCGCCTGACTTCCTGCAAGCACTCTTCATCGTGTACCTTCAGCGCAAGATGATCTATGTGACCTCTCTTGCCCATCTGCATCGACCCATCTTCATACCCCGTTGGTTCCGGCATTTGGAACGGATGAAGGGCAAAGCCACCTCCAACGTCGATAAGTGAGTGACGAAGAGTGCCGCCACCGGGACCGGGCTCGGACAGATCGAATTTCGTTTCCGCGTCGAAGATTTCTTCATAAAAGCGAATGAAACGGTCCATGTCGTGTGTGAACAGCGTCAGATGGTGCGCACCAACGGTTACAGGCATGCCGAACCTCCCTTGCCGATAAGATGACGAGCATACCATCTCGCGTTGAACCGGGCGACCTGGAGCCGCGGTACATCACTGAACGCGAAGGGGCCGATTCGGTCCGCAAAGCGGCTGTTCGATACGGGTTTCGTGGCGGCTGCTGAACCGGAAAACCTCAAACCCTTGAGAAAACATGGTGGGCGATGACGGGCTCGAACCGCCGACATCTTCGGTGTAAACGAAGCGCTCTACCAACTGAGCTAATCGCCCGCTCCGGGGCGGACCTTTAAGCAGTTAGGACGGGGTTCGCAAGGCCAAATGAGCGCACGACGGCCTCGCCGCTGGTCGTTTTCGGCGGCAAAATCCGGCTCGTCAAAAAACCTTCTGCTGTTTGCTGTTATGCTGTCGCGCTCCGCTTGACACCCGGTGGCTTACGCCTTATCCACCGCCCCAACGACGAACACGGCTGACCGTGCTCGTCTTGCGCGGGTGTAGCTCAGTTGGTTAGAGTGCCGGCCTGTCACGCCGGAGGTCGCGGGTTCGAGCCCCGTCACTCGCGCCATTTTCAATCACTTAGCTGATTGGAAATGTAAAAAACTCTGAATGCCGGACCGGCAATTCAGATATTCGGGTCGACCTTGGCGCCCGATAAATTTCAGCGCTTGGCCTGATTTTCAGAAACCTGTTCGATCTGGCTCATCACCGCTTGCGGATCGACGTTCTGAGCTAGCTGAGGCGGTTTCATCATCTGCCGGCGTTGGTACCTTCAAACGCTCCGTCAGGGCGGTTTCGATCAGTCGCGTGGTCTCATGCTCGTTGAGCAGGCCGATCTGCAGATCCAGCTCGGCGCGGTGCTCGCTCAACACTCCGCGAGCTGATGCTTGCACGTTCGCCGACCAAGCTCGGGCGCGGTTTCCGTGCAGAATTCCGGCCCCCGTGCTTCGCTGATCGGGGTCGCCTATTTTTGCCGCGGGTCTTCCAGGCCGATGCCAATCTGACGGAAACGGCCCGCCCGACGTTCGATGACGGCTTCGGCGAGCGAGCGGGCGGCGTTGCGAACTTCTTCCTGGATTGTCTCATCGGCGTCGAGTTCATCATGGCTTGTAGCGTACGGCTTCCAGTAACCGATGTAGCGGTCGAGCTCGGCGCTGGGGCCGGCCGGCGACAACTTCATGAAGCGCAGCCAGTCGGCGATGGAATGCCGCACATTCTCCGCACCTTCGACATCGCCGTGCACGATCACAGAAAACAGCCTGCCTGCCAGATGACGCGGATAGTCCCACCCGGCCAGTTCTACCTGCTTTGCCTTTGCCGCATCCTTGCCTTGTGTCAGCGAGGGGTCTGGATTGCCACCGTCAGCGCAGACAAGCCTGTCCATCATCAGTTTGACAGGCGAGGAAACCTGATACCAATTCACCGGCGAGATGATCATGATCCCATGGGCGGCGACCCACATCGGGTAGATTTCGTTCATCCAGTCCTGAACTTGCCCAAGCGAATGGTTGGGATAGCAGGAACAGGGCCAATGGCAGAGCGGAGCGGCCGTCGAAAAGCACGCCTTGCACGGATGGATGTTCCTCCCGTATTCGGAAGCAAGCCGCGACAGATCGAGAATTTCGACTGCAAGTTTCGTTTCCTTGTCGATGGTCTCACGGGCGATTTCGGCGAGCCGGAAACTCTTCGACATCTCGCCGGGACAGGTGTGCTCGCTGCGCGACGACCCGTTGATGATCAACAGACGCGGCGGCACCGTTAGATCCTCGTACCGACGCTGCGCCTGCAGCACGGCTTCGTGCGCCGCAATCCAATCGACGGACAGATCGTAGTCGGGGTCGCTGAACGCAGGTCCGGCTTTCCTCGTGATCGGGCTCTTGCGGGAATCCGCATAAGCCTGCCAGGCGATCGAAGCGATTTGCTCAATCGACTGGGCGAGCGGTTCGAACGCCGGGTCGACGAATTGCTGCTTGTACCTTGCCTTGAAGGCTTTCTCACTCAGTCTGGGACTAGCCATGCCCTTGCGAGGCGCCGGGGTTTTCCCGGCAAACTTGCCAACGAGACCAGCCATTTCCGAATTCCTTTCCCGAATTTCGTCCAGGAACGCGCAAGTCTTTGCAGTGGTCTATTCACCCGTTCCGTCGGCACCTCCGTGGAAGAAGGATCGGATTTCCTCCCTGTCGATGCTGTCATCGCCGTCCTCATCGACGGCGCTGAATATCCGCTCGACAAACTCCTGAACCTCGGTTTGAGAAAGCGCACCATCGCCGTCGGCGTCGACTATCGCGAACATCATTCGCATCCGCGCACCATGCATCATCCCGCGTCCCATATGGCGGCCGTCAGCCCTTCGGAAATCGCGATGCCAACGGTCGTCACCTCGCCGCTCTGCTCGCGGGCGGCGATGCTCCTGCATTCTCTCCTCCAGCATCTCAGTCATCATCTCACGCATCGTTTGGCGCATGGAGTCTTCGGTTGGCCCGCCTGGCGACGGCTGTGAACCTTGATCCTGCGCAGGTGCGGCGGGCGCAGGTGAGCTCGTCTGGGATAGCGCCGGCGAAGCCAGCATGGCCAAAGCCGCGGCAATTGCTGTGGTCTTGTTTGCTGATGTCATCGTATTCTCCTTGGAGAATGGTGGACCGAACGTGTCGGCACCCAAGCCAAACCCGCTGCTCCCCCGCATGGTTCCTGGCGATTTGGCAGACGATCGCTGCATCTTTGGTCCCGACGAGCGACGCAATCCTTCGCGCTGCCGCAAATGAACGCTGTCATTAGAGACTCGACACAATGATTTTGGCAGATCGGCGATCGGCAGCGAATGTCAATAAATTCCCGTCAGTGGCGAATCGCAAACGTTGGAGCTTAGCCGAAACACCCCTCCACTTCGTCATCCCAGGGCAAGCAAGGAGCGAAGCGACGCGCGCAGACCCTGGGATCCATGCCGTTACCTCAGCCGAGGAATGCAGCGGACCCAGGATAAATGCTGATCTGTAGTGATCCTTCGCGCCCCCCTCTGTCCTGCCGGACATCTCCCCCACTTGGGGGGAGATTGGCAGCTTCGCTGACGGCGCCTGTTCATCAACGTTGGACATTGGCGAAAGCCGCAATGACGGCCGATCTCCCCACTTGTGGGGGAGATGTCCGGCAGGACAGAGGGGGGCGCCTCGCTCCGCGATCAAAGGTTCTGCACCGCAGCAGCGCTCCGAGGTAACGGCATGGATCCCAGGGGTCTCCGCGACCTCGCTTCGCTCCTGCTCCGCCCTGGGATGACGAAGGTGTGGTGGCCTGCGGCTAATCGCAGACGTTGGAGATTGCGCTGCTGGACCGTCGACAATCCCTTTCAGGCTCGGTCGAAGAACCAAGTCCTCTGTGCAGAGGAACTAGGTTCCTTAATTACAAAAAGTTTCGACGTCGGTTCCTGAGAGTTATCAACTTTTTGTACTCGGTGCGTCACAAGCTGGCCATATGCGTTTGAGCATTGGATTTTCCCAGGCCCGGTCCCCACTTTCGGGTCCGATGCTCTAACGGAGAAGAAGCCTTGGATGCCCTGAAATCGCTCATCGAATCGCGCCGCTTCGACCTCGCGATCATGGTCCTGATCCTGATCAACGCCGTCACGCTCGGCCTCGAAACCTCGCCCGACGCGATTGCGGCCCTTGGCCCGCTTCTAACGGCCATCGACCGCGCGATCCTCGGCGTCTTCGTGCTCGAACTCGCGATCCGGCTGGTCGTCTACAGGACGCATTTCTTCCGCGATCCATGGCGCATATTCGACCTCTTCGTCGTCGGTTTCGCGCTGATCCCCACGACAGGCTCGCTCTCGGTGCTGCGGGCGCTGCGCATCCTGCGGGTGCTGCGCCTGATCAGCATCGTTCCGTCGCTGCGCCGTGTCGTCACCGGCTTCATCACCGCCTTGCCCGGCATGGGCTCGATCATGCTGCTGCTCGGGCTGGTGTTCTACGTCTTCGCGGTGATGGCGACGAAGCTCTACGGCTCGTCCTTTCCCGAACTGTTCGGCGGCATACCAGAATCGCTGTTCACGCTTTTCCAGGTCATGACCCTCGAGGGCTGGTCGGACGGCGTGGTGCGCCCGGTCATGGAGGTCTATCCGGCGGCCTGGCTGTTCTTCATCCCATTCATCATCGCGACCTCGTTCACCGTGCTCAATCTATTCATCGGCGTGATCGTTTCGGCGATGGAGGCCGAGCATGAAGCCGTGGAATCGGCCGACAGGGCGACGCTGCACAGCGATCAGGCCATGATCCTGGCGGAATTACAGGCGCTGCGGGCGGAGGTCCGCGAATTGTCCGGCGTTCGCGGCTAGATCGCCTCCGCGCGCATTGCAAAAGATTCCTGTCCGTTCGGCGGCTTGTGATGAGCCGTGAAAGAGCCCGCCGCTTCATTTGCGAAGCGGCGGGTCCCCAATACCCCCTCGATTGCCAGGTCAAGATTGCCCCCCGGCTTCGCTGACCGTGCAAATTGCGGCGCCAGACCCAGTGACCCATTACGGGACACCTACGCCAAAGACGCAAGATGGGTTTGGCGATTGATATTAACTGTGGCTAATATGTCACCGTGGTCGGAACGGACTAAGTCGAGAGCGCCGGTGCGGCTGCGCGCTCACCCCTTGGCGAGCAACCCTCTTGCAGCGTCGGCACCGACGGCCCGGCCGCGTCAAATCACCGAAATGCCGCGCAGGCGAAGCGGACCGCCTGCAGCGGTTCCACCTGCGGATTTATTCACCCGTTTCGTCGGCACCCCCGTGGAAGAAGGATCGGATATCCTCCCTGTCGACGCTGTCATCGCCGTCCTCGTCGACGGCGTTGAATATCCGCTCGACAAAATCCTGAACCTCGATTTGAGAAAGCGCACCATCGCCGTCGGCGTCGACTATGGCGAACATCATTCGCATCCGTGCGCCATGCATCATCCCGCCTCCCATTCGGCGTCCGTCATGCCGTCGGAAATCGCGATGCCAACGATCGCCACCTCGCCGCTCTGCTCGGGGGCGGCGATGCTCCGGCATTCTCTCCTCCAGCATCTCAGTCATCATCTCACGCATCGTTTGGTGCATGGACTCTTCGGTTGGCCCGCCTGGCGATGGCTGTGAACCTTGCGCAGGTGCGGCGGGCGCAGGTGGGCTCGTCTGGGATAGCGCCGGCGAGGCCAGCATAGCCAACGCCGCGGCAACCGCTGTGGTTTTGCTTGCTGATGTCATCGTATTCTCCTTCGGAGAGACCGAACATGTCGTCCAAGCCAAACCCGCTGCTCCCGACATGTTTCCTGGCGCGTTGGTGGATGATCGCTGGATCTTGGTCCCGACGAGCGAAAACCCACGCAGTCGTCGCGGCGCCGGGGATTTGGTCCTCGGACTGAGCCTGAAAGCAACCGTGGGGAGGGTTAGGATGGGGTCCTTCTTCGCAAGACACCAAATGGGATTGCCCTGACCTCAAGTGGAAGCGCTATCGCAGGTGGAAGCCGAGGCTTTCGCTCTACGATGTACCCCCACCCCTAGCCCCTCCCCACAAGGGGGAGGGAAACTTCCGTTGGCGTTTACGTCGGCAAATTGCCTGCCATTGGTGCAAAGGGGAAGTAAGGGCGCGCGCGGCAGCGTTCCCTCCCCTTGTGGGGAGGGTTAGGGTGGGGTCCTTCTTCGCAAGACTCCAAATGCGATTGCCTGCCTCAAGGGGGATAGTGTCCTGAAGGTTCTGCAAAAAGCTCTGGAGAGAGAGAGCAGCCCTTACTCTGAGGCGAGGGGCGGCCATGG
>NZ_JBVVQO010000054.1:0-37647 GCF_055811215.1 Mesorhizobium sp. WSM4819 | reverse complement strand
GGGCAAACGTATGAAAGCGCCAAAGGATGCAGGTGGCAGACCTGCGCTCACAAACAAACATCCGCCGCCTGCAGAAACACTGCGCCATTCCCATGCGACGAGTCGATTTAATAGCAACACTGCCCTGCCCACGACCCTCAATCGCTTGTTGGAGCGACCACCGAGAATAGCCAGCTTCCACCATCTCAGCGAATCGCGGTGGTCGGCTGATTGCCTTTTAACAATGGCGCGGCCGGCCGGCGGGGATTCTGGCGTGGGCGATCGAGAGCTGTGCCTCTCGGCGTCCAGCCGCCTCCAGCATGCAACCGACCATTGCTTGGCATCAGGCCATCGCCTCCTGACAGTCGAAGCTGGGCGAAATCGCGGGCCAAACTTGCATGGCGTAGAGACCCTGCACATGGCCAAGTACCCGAACTCGCCGCCAGGCAATTAGTCGTGCAGATGCAACTCAGAACTTGCGGCTCAAATGCGACGAGCCTGCCAGCCCGAACCGCCACTCGACATCCACAGCCTTGGAGATGCCGATCCGGCGTCCCGTCAAGATGGAGCTGGCTCTGTCCGACGATAGCTTGAACTGGAACGGGAGCTCGTCCAATGGCAGCCCGTCATATGATGCATCGACAGCAAGCGCCCGGCAAAGGCGACCGGGTCCCGAACAAAGAAATCGAAGGTCATCAACGCCGCGATTGGCCCGCATCAGGTCGAGCTTTGATTGCGGTTCGATCGCGCGCACAAGGACAGCACTACCGGGAAGGCAGACGGCATTCAGGCACCAATGCAGACCATAGGAGCGATAGACGTATGCGCTCCCTGGGGCGCCGAACATTGCGCTGTTTCGCGAAGTCCGCCCACAAAAACTGTGTGAGGCTGGGTCATCGGCGCGATAGGCTTCCGTTTCGACGACGATCCCGCCCACGCCGTGCACAAGAAGCGTCGCGCCAATAATATCGCGAGCGACAACGCAGGCGTCCCGGGCAAAGAACTGACGGTTCGTGATCAACGCCTGCACCAGATCACGACCGCGCCGAAACGTGGGCCATCAAGAACGTTCCCGCTCTGGCTGCAAAAGGCCAATCCACCAAGGCCAAACTCGCGATCATCAGCATCGCGGCGCTTCCTGCTGAACTCGGATAGGTCTGATCGCCAATGTATGCGGGTCGATTGGTTATTCAACAGCGCCTAGAGACCCAGAAGACCGTGCCTGGCGCGTTTGCGATACCGCCTGGGTTAGGTGGCCCGGAGAAAATCTTCGTGCGCTGCTCAGGAGCAATACCACGAGGGAACGTGACAGGCTCTGCGATCGTTGAAGGCTTTTGATCGAGCCATATCATGCCATCGACCTCGATACGAAAAATGGCCTACGATCCCGACAGCAGAATCCTCTCGGTGTGGTTCGTCGCCAGCGACAAGCGTTACGAGTTTGAGGAAGTGCCGCCGGCGACCTTCGCCGCGTTCAAAGCCGCCTTTGCGAAAGGCCGCTTTTTTAACGAGCACATCCGCAATCGCTTCCGGTACCGTCAGGTTGCGGCCGGCAACGATGCAAGCTGTTGAACATTCCAACGGCCGATTGGTGGACGCAGCGCAGCCGGCGCGCGTAGGATTTTCTTACGATCCCCGCCCACGCTGCAAGAAGTCGTAGTAGGCACGCTGCACCTGGCGCCATCCAATCAGCCGCGGTCCTTGGTCCAATCGAATCGACGGCCGATGTGCAAAGGTCGAGCGTGGAATAGCTGTGCGGTTTGGGGGTGCGGGATTTTAGGCGCTTGATTACTTGCTCACGTATCGTCTGCGGCAATGCGATCCAACAGCTTACGGGATGCCAGTATCAGGCGGCAGGACCATATTCCTATTGGCTCAGCAAGGGGCGACTGAGAATTTTCCCCAAGGCTAGTTCTCTGCCTCAAGCGATTTTCGCGCAACTGAGCGCAGCGCGCATCTCTGCTACTTTTCTCTGTCGCCGATCTTGTCCGGTCTGGACAGTATATGACGCGACGCTAATTTGATGCCGATGGCACGTTTTCTGTTGAGCCTCGTTTCGATTTTATTTTGCTGCACGCATCTCCAAGCGCAAGCGTGGCAGCTTTTCGGCGTCAGGCAGTTTGGCTTCATATTCGATGTTCCCCCTGGCTTTGTCCTGACACAGCGTTCGGACCAGGGCGCGGAATTTCGGGGCGAAAACGATGCCGTTCTTACCGTGTGGGGCGCAAGGCTCGGCGAGCACAGTTTGCGCGCCGAGATCGAGCACCGCATGGTCGAGGATGAAAAGGAGGGCTGGAAACTGACTTATAGGCGCGTCACGCCGAGATGGGCCAGCTACTCGGGTATCAAGAACGAACAGATCCGATATGTCCGCGCCATTGCGGTCTGCAACGACCGTGCCGCGCTCTTTGTCATAAATTACAGCAGCGATGAAAAAATCCCGTACGATCCGATTGTGGTGCGAATGGTGCGATCCCTGAAGGCGGAAGGTTGCTGAGAACCGTTAAACAGTCCATCCATTTCAAACCCGTCGTGGCGCTTTCCGCCGTTGCTTCGAAGACTGATCGTCAGCCGGTCCAACGCCATCCTTCTTCACAATCATTCCTGACTACGAAGGCCCGCAGCGGGCGCGCAATCGCGATTAGAAGCCAACCTTCGAACGAAGGGGCAGAGGGTGGCCGGCGCCCATTTGGGCGGGAGCGTTGGGGATTTAGGCGCCGGCCGGGCGTTTGGGGTCCGCCGCACGAACAACTACCAGAGTTGGGCGCGGGCGGTAGTAGCGAAAAGTCCTAAGCGCTGCCGTCCGTCTCGCTTTCCTCATCGATCCTCCGGACCGGCAGATAGGTGTTCGCTTCCAGCCATTCGCGCAACACGATCAGAACGAGTTCCGACCGGCCAGACACCCCGGCACGCCGTCAGTCGCACGCGGCGGGCGGTTTGCTCCAGTCCGGAATTCCGATTTGGAGGCCGCCATTGCATAGCTGCAGCGGTCAGGCTTGCCTTCACAACCCTCGCCCAGGCCAGGCCGGACACCCGCGCCATGACCTGCCAACAGACGCAGGCGCTGATCCAGAGCCATGGCTCGGCGGTGCTGACCACCGGCCCGAACACCTATGCCCTCTACGTCCGCCGGTACAGCAATGCGTGCGACTGGTCGGAAATCCCGGCGGTAGGGTTTGTGCCGACGCTCGATGGCCAGTGCTTGGTTCATCGATGCAGAGAGCCGCTCTACACTCCTCCCGGCTGACGGTGACGAGCATAGCTATTCTGCTGCGCCTTTCGGCAGGTAGCCCCTTAGCTTCAAGGTCGTCCAGTGAGTTTCTCGACATAGGCAGCGACCATGCGCCTGTCTGCCTTTGGGTCCTTGGAACGGAGTCGCATCATCGGCGTTACCGGCCAGCCAAACGCTGCCAACGATAGGAGGAACGCGCGTGATCGAGTTGACCGAGACGGAAAAGCGCTTTCTCAAGCGCGTTGATACCATCACTCACGTTCCCTGGTCGAACAAAGTCACAGCCGCAGATGCCAAAGGCAAGCCCATGCGTATCGCAAGGGCAACGTTTGTCCGATTAAGAGACGACGGCATCATCATCCGATCTACTAGCGACCTGACCTCGAACACCTACGTCATTAACCCTGCACCCGTGACGCCACAAGTGGAGGAAGTGCAGGAAGCGTCCTGATCGGGCGGGCACGGGCGGCGCGTCAATCCTTCTTCAGCCGCTGCCGGCCGCTTCCGCCGAATACCTTGCCGCGCTCGAGGAAATCGCGTGGATCGCTGCGGAATGGAAACACCGCTGGCCGCTCGCGCCCGACGAAATCACCTCCGCGCGGGGACTACATAGATGGCGAGCGTGATATCTCCGGGCGGTTCCTTAAACGCCCAGGAGAAGAGCACGTCCGTTGTGTCCGTGATATCCGAACCCTCGCCGCCATAGTGGCCTGGGACCGCCCGCTGCGAAGCAACGCGAGTGAGGCTATGCGAGCTAGGCGAGCGGCCTGGCTCGCAAGAGCAAAGAGAGAGCTCAAGATTGGCAAGCTCTATCAGGTTCAAACCGCCCGCCTTCGCAAGACTTCAGGGATGGACCAGGCGAAGGCGAGGGCGGCGGCTGCGAAGAAGTCACTTTCAGATCTGGTGACCGCTATCATGGAGCAGCCCGGAACGACCATGGAGGGGATGCTGATCAAGGCGCAGGCGGTCACCACCTTCAATAAGTCGATTGCGAGCAAGTTCTACTTGGACGGCGAGCGTTGGGCTGAACAGTTGGCAGCGTCGGTTCTCCAGTTGCTTCCACAGGGGACGCATCAGCATGAGCGCCGGCATCAAGACGAAGGCGCTGGCTGCATTTGTGCAACAGTGCCTTGATCCGCTGCCCGATGCCGTCCTCATCGACACGCACCACAACCAGCTCATGCGTCAGGCGCGCCGCCTCCCTTGGCGCAAGGCTGATGCTGTCACCAGCCTGACAAGAGCGGAAACGGATTACTGGTGCGCGAAAAGCATTCACGCGATGTACGTCCTAGAGGACGAAAATCGATCTAGCGTCTATTCTCACAAACGGACGCTCAGCGTCGAAAGGACCCGGCAAGCTGTGGCGGATCAAATCCGGGTTCCAGCACCCGATCTCCTGGCGGTCAAGTCGAAGCGAGAAGCCACAAAGGACCGCTATCTGCCGATCGGCGAGGACGAAGTCGCCAAGCTCATCGCGGCGGACGAGGCGTTTCTTGCAGCGCATCCGATCACGAAGCAACCCCGTAGAAAGAGCGACCATCACTGAACCGGACAAAAACTATCATAGCCCGCTGCCTCACGGTGGCGGGCTTTTCTTTGCGTGAACCTCCAATTAGGATTGACACCTAGCGGCATTTCTCCCTCGCCCCGTCATGACCGAACCGTAACCTCGACCGGCAAGGGGGAGCGCTGGTTTTGCAGCGAGGCAGAAGCCCGAGCGGCCGGCTGGCGAAAAGCGCGACGGTGGCGTCCGCCTTGCTCCTGTCCCGCAGCTATTGCGCGACTTTGGTTCCGTTGACGCCCGGCAATCATGGAAGGCCGAGGGGCGAGTGATCGAGTTCCGGTTCCCATAGCACACTAGCCCAGCACTAAGCCTGCAATCAAAACGGCAAATCCGATAGAAAGCGGGACCGCCAAAAGCCAGCCCGCCTCCAAAACGCTATTTTCTTGCCGATCCATAACAGTCTCCTCTTTGATGCTGCCCCTGATTACGAAAGCCATTGGGAGCGGTTCGGTTCCGACGATTTTGCCAAGGACCCGGGGAGATGGCACCACCGGGTGCTCACGTTCGTCCTCACCATTCGCGTGTTCGGCATCGCATCGCGTCGCGTCAGGTCGACGCTGTTCGAACCGCTCGCGCGGTGATAAGCGGTTGAGGATCTGAGTCCTACTTGAAGGTACCGCAATTGCTCATCGCGTTCGCCATATCTGTAGGTCTCGCACTGGTAACGGTTCTGATGCACTATGAAGTGCTAAATATCGCCGGAACGATGAGGCGTCGTTTTTCACTTCCGATGCGGGTTGATCTGCTGCTCTTGGTCGTCGCAGCAATCATTGCTCACGTGGTGGGGATCTGTCTTTTCGCGCTCGCCTACGCCTGGATGCACCACCATCCAGACCTTGGAGGTCTCGCAGGCTTGTTTTCCGGAAGCGCAGCGGATTTCTTCTATTTCTCGGTTACCTGCTACACGACGATCGGCTTTGGCGAAGTCTATGCCACTGGGCCGATGCGAATCGTTGCTGCCTTGGAGGGTCTCAACGGACTCGTCCTGATCGCTTGGTCAGCATCGTTCGCATACGCATCGACTTCGGATCTGTGGAAGCGGAAGCAAGACTGACGCGCGTTGCAGAGGTCGTGTTCCTTCGTCATAGCTGTTCGCGCCGAAAGGTGCGGCGGGCTTTTTCGTTCGGGCGCCAAGGAGCTTGTAACCGTTTACCTGAATGTTCCCCATAGGGGCTTATTCAAAATTTCGCCACTGCACCGCTATCAGAACGGCCCGTTGCTATAGCGTGGTAATCGAGGCCATTACCAATGGCTTAGCCCATTTTAAATAACGGGGTTCGCAGTAAATCCACTGCCGCTGATAAATAGCAGGGAAACAGCGAGCAGCCTGCGGCCCAGACCCTTTTGAACCTTTTGAGTGTTCCCTGTAGGGGCGCCCATAGAAAATTTCGGCTAGCTGATAGGCGATGCCTCTCTGGTGCGGCTTACGGCGCTCTAGGCACCTCAAAGTGGTCCCGTCGCCATCGCGATCCAGCTTGGAAATGTGCGGAACCGTACGAAGCGGATTGCACGGCAACCAACGCGGTGGCCGGGCATTAATTTAGCAAAGCATCAAATAGGAAAGCATCAAATAGGAAAGCATCGGGAGGAAGACCATGCTGCACCTTAACATGCCTGGCGAATTTGAGGTCGGCGATGAGGTTGCGCTAGCAGGTACCGTCATCTCCATTCTCCCTAGCGGCCGAGCTAGAGTGAGCATTCCATCCTATGACCATCCTTACACGCTAGAGCCGCCACCCAAAGCACGGGCCGGCGACCGAGTAGTTCTTGTTGGGGACGTCACCCGCATCGATCGCGGAGCAGACAAACTCACCGTGCGGATTGACTGCGGCGGCGTGATTACGGTCGACAGGTCGGCAATCACTCGGCTGAGGAAGCACCGCCGGGCTTCAGCCGGTTGACGCTACGGCGACACAACGGCCTGCGCTCGTCGGCATACGGAACATGCAAGCGTATCGTGCCTCAAGCCAATCTAACTTCGTGGGACCTAGGCCCGCGCTAAAAAGTCCGGACATTTCCCATCCCCTCGCCTTTCGGCAAATCTGGCGGAAAACGGAGACTAGGCAAATTTTGCGACCCCCAAAAAGCGCCTCGGGGTGCCCCGGCGGTGCCCCGAACGATTTCAGGGCAACAGGCCCCCGAGGGGGAGAATGCTAATCAACTGAAATAGAACTTTTGGTGGAGCCAATCGGAGACGATCCGCAGTTCTATTTATTCAACGAAAACAACCGGTTACGACGCAGATTTCTGGAGTCGTGTACCGCGCTTGTGTACCAGAAATAAAGCGGGCTGTCGTCGCTGGATAAAAATGCCGTTCGCTATTCCTCGACATTTCAGGAATTAGTCGCGGCGTGCGCGGCTTAAGAGCCCCTCGCCCAATGTTCATATGCTAGAGGACATTTTGTTTGGCCGACAACTGTTAGGGTTTCCATGCGCTTGCAAGCGACAAAATCCATATGTGCTGCATTTGCAGCGCTCTGCTGCTGGTCGGTGTGTTCGAACGCAGCGGAGATCGAACTCTTAGATATTCCCGGCGACATAAAATTTGTCAGCATAAAGGGCGAAATCACGGGTGGGGATGCGGACCGATTTTACGACGTCGTGGAAAACCAAGAGCGCGTGTCCGTGATTTTGCAAAGCCCCGGAGGGCTTGTCGGAGAAGCGTTGCAGATTGGTGCGAAAATCCGGACAAAGGGTTTCGCTACCATGGTCGTGGATGACGGTCAGTGCTTCTCGGCGTGCGGCCTGATCTGGGTATCGGGGGCGCGGCGCTACATGTCTTCAAACTCAATGATAGGCTTTCATGCAGCGTATCGTGAGGAGAACGGCGAGTACCGAGAGAGCGGTGTGGCGAATGCCGAAATCGGCTCCTATCTGACGCACCTAGGTTTGAGGATCGAAGCAATTCGCTTCTTCACCATAGCGGGGCCAGATGATTTCCTCATGCTGACACCCGAGCGCGCGAGGGCGCTCGGCATTGACGTTTACGAGCAGAGCGGCACGGAGGTGACTACACCCAATCAGGCCCCAACGGTGGACGTTTATGCTGACCGATTTGTGTCATTCGGCGTGCTGCGCTCTCGATGCGACGGGTTCTTTAAGATGGATGCCGCCGTGGTTGAAAAGGCGCACATGGAGGCGATTGAAAGAGGCCAGTCAATCGCGGGAAATGAAACATGGATCGACATCTGGACCGTCATGCTCGAAAGAGCAAAGACAGATGTGGATACGAAAGGCGCTCTATCGGCGTGCATTGAGACAGAGGCTCATTTGCGGAAGCAGGGGTTATTTACCGGCATCGGTGGACCCAGCTACGAATGCTTGAATGCATCAACGCCAACAGAGTCCGCTTTGTGTGCCGATCAGACCTTGTGGGCTAAGGATCGCGCAATGAACTCGATCTATTTTTGGATCAAAGACAACGTGGAGCCGGTTGCCCGAAAGCGCATTTTGGCCGCCCAAAGGGCTTGGCTTGGCGAGCGGAATGCATGCGGCAGCGATGCGAGTTGCCTTCACGACGTCTATGATCGCCGACTGCAACTGTTCAGTGACGTCGACCTTCCTTCCTGACTATTGGCCGCATTCGCCAAAAAGCAGCAGCCCCGTATCGGTGTGGTCACTACAAGCAAATTTGCAACCGGGTGCAAAACGCAACATCCGTTTTAGGGAAAGCTACCGACTAGGTGACGGCGCGATTGCGCTCGACACGGCTCTGATATTTTAGGGCAGAAGACCTGCCCGGAGGAATTGTCCCCCGTCCTATTGACAGCGGAAGCGCATCTATCCACACGACTAAACTTAAAATTCTTCGAGGAAAACCAATCTTGAAAAAGTTGATCGTTTTTGCGGCGGCGCTCGCGCTTGCTGGGGCTATCTCTTACCCTCTTGTCTATCCACCATTTTGGGTCAAATCGAATATCAGATCATCGTTGGCCGAGTACGCCCGCGATCCCGCTTCTCTGCAGATAACCAATATGCGCTACAGCGACGTGGACTCGAACATGGTCTGTGGACTGATCAACTCGAAAAACAGTTTCGGCGCTTATACGGGTAATAAGACTTTCGCCTTTAACCGGGACAGGAATTTTACATTTCTCGAAGGCGTCGATCCATCCGCAGACTCTATGATCTCGATGTTTAAATGCGGATAGCCCACTCGGCATGGACCGCCACTTCGCGGCCGGTATGCAAGATGCGCATTGGGGAAATCTTATGAGAGACTGAGTGGGCCGCCTGCGTTCAGCGCTGGTCGATGTGTAAGCCACGGCAAAAGCCCTCAGAATGGAGCGGTATTGGAGATTACCGCATGAGGAGCGACGCTGCGCGTCGGTACCGACCACGCTTTTGCAACGGGTTGCAAATTTGTGCGGCAGCGGATGTGAGTCCGCCCTCGGGCCCTGCGGGCAAATTCATAGCGTGGCATTTCACGGATCAGAACGCGACTGCACGTCTGTGCGTGATGGTCGGGTTGGGAGTTTTGGTGCTCCGGGATTTTTCCGGCCGGATACCAGCGTCTTGTCCTCGGGGTCGTAAGCCTCACACCTGCAACCTTATGAGAATATAGTCCTATTATAGATTGCCGCATGAGAGCGACGCTACGAGTTGGGACCGACCACGCTTTTTGCAACCCGTTGCAAATTCAGGGGGTTCGAAGCTGGATCGCCGAGCGGTCGGCTACTCGCCATTCCCCCGTTTCTCGAGTTTGGCCTGCCGCGAATTTCCGGCGCGCATTTCCGCCAGCAACAATTCGAGTGAGGCGTCCGTCCTCCTCACCATAGCCGTGAGCACCGCTATTGAGTGGCGCATGTCGGCAACGTCGGAGAGCAGTCGATCCATCTGGCGAGAAAGGAAGGTGAGATCGACTTCGGGCATCAAGGGTCTCCGCTTCTAACTACGCATAAGATTTTGCAACGCGTTGCAATTTGGGCTCAGAATGCAAATAAGGTCTCCTCATTGGTGCGCATCTCCCCTTCGCCAGATCGATAGGGAAGGCTCACAGCTAGCTCATCCCGGATAGGGACGTGCCTTCATTCACCTTGGACGTCCCACGGGAGCCCCCACCGATAAGCTCCTGTGGCTTGCTGTTCCGGCCCTGCAGAACCAAGCTGAGCTGCTGAGCTAGACGCATCCCGCATTCCTGATAGCTGGAGTGTACCTATCACAACATCTAATCAAGAAACGGCATGTTTACGAATTGGGTGAAGTCGGGGATCGGCGCGTCGTCGGGGAGCGGCGGGTATTTCGCCAGCAGCTCCTCGCGCTTGCGCGCCATGGCGATTTCGGATTGCGGGTGCGGCTCGCGACCGGCCATCTTGCGGGCGGCTTCCTTGGCGATCTGCGCGGCCCGGAACGCCTGCGCCGCCTCGGCCTTGGCCTTCTGGTTTTCGTCGCGCATCCGCTCCTTGGCGCGCTCCTCGGCGATGGCCAGCAGCGCGTCGTCGCGGCTCTTGCCCTCGCGCACGACAAGCTGCTGGAAGCGGCGGTCCTCGGCCGACGACAGCGAGGCGATCTCGGCGTCCTGCTGGCGGCCGTTGAAGGCCGGGACAAAGCGGGCACGGTGGCGGACGACGAAACTGATCTCCGGGGTCTCCGGGGCACCGCTGCCGCGTTTCATCCAGCCGAACAGCTTGCCGCGCAGCGCGAACCAGTCGCTGACGATCCACTCGATGAAGTCGTGGCAGGATTCCGGCGTGCCCGGCCATTTTTTGACGATGGCCGAGTTGAAGGCGAATTTTTCCTTCTCGGTCCACGGCGTCATCATCTGGCCGGGGAACTGCTGCTTGAAGGCGTTGCTGAACGTTCGCTCCAGCGCACCCAGCCGCAGGATCGAGCGCCGCGCCTTCTGCTTGCGCTCTAGGTCGGCCAGCACCTGCTCCGGGTTGAACTTGTTGACGGCGGTCGGCATCGCCAACGACAGCGCGGGCTTCGGATCGTCCCAGCCGTCAGTCGAGGCCGGAAGGGGGGCGCGCGCAACCGGGGGGATGGTCTTGTTTGCCGGGAGAGGGGAGGAAGGGCGTTTTCGCATCCGGACTGGCTCCGGAAGGATTTTTGGATTTTGACCCTCGGCTCCGTCCCCGTCAGGGGCGGTCCCTAGAGATTCTACTGAAAGATTCTCCCTAAGAGAGTCTACTATAAGGGGGTGACACTTGTGTAACCCCAGACCTGACACTTGTGTCACCCCAGACCTGACACTAGTGTCACCCCAGACCTGACACTTGTGTAACCCCTCGGCCTCATTTTCCTCCCATCCGGACACGTCATTCGGTTTCTGGGTCGCATTTTTGCCGTCTACTTTGAGACGTTTCGGGGTTGGCAGCATGGCGGTTTCGGGGTCCCAATTCAGGTTCATTTCGATCCACAGCCCCGCTCGGCGCTGCGTAACCGTGATGACTTTGTGCGCGGCGAGAAGCTGCAAAGAGCGGCGCAGGCTCCGCTCAGTATCGCCGGTCCCCGGGAAATCGCCCCGGCCCTCAGACAGGAATTTGTAGGTGAAGAGCTTGCCCGTCACTCCGTATGAAATGGTCTGGCCGACAAGAGCGGGAAGCAGCGAGCGCTCGGCCATCGACAGGTGCCGCCACCACTGTCGGAGCATACGACGGGTGAAAATGGCTTGCCCGGCGAGGGTCTTGATGTCGAAATTTTCTTCGTCCCATTTGGGCTGCAAAGGAACGACCGAGGAATTGGCCGTAGGGATTCTTGATAGAATTTGCAAATGCGCTGGGTGACGGTTCATAGCTAACCCTGTTGAAATTGTCAGTCGCAAAGGTATTATACGTTCCCGTTGGGCTTATTTCAATATAGCTTAACTCTCGTGGAAGCCTCTCAGTCAGTCGCGTGATTGGAGAGGCTTCCGTTTTTTGGTGAGGTATCTTACGAACTCAGAGACAGAAGCAGAATATGTTGTTTTAGACAACATGGATTTTCTTTTGACTGCCCGCGGGCCGAGGGGACGAGTGACCCACGGCTGGCTAGTCAGTTTCGCCTAACTCTGGAACGGCTTCGGCTTAGGCGTAGTCCCCCCGCAAAGGAACTCCGGAGACAATTAGCGAGATCAACTGGACTCGGCGGCAGTTGTCCTTGGCCCGCGACCTTCAGCAACAATTCGAGTGAGGCATCGGTCCTCCTCATGCGGCTGTGATGCTGGAAAGGGCAGCCGCGCGGTAGACGGACTTTTTGCAACCAGTTTCAAAATGTTTGATCGGCCGCAGGCAACGGGACTACGAGGCTTTGCCGGATGTCATTGGCCAGATTGACCGGGATCATTGACAACCGGGCGAACCATTCATCGCCAGTCTTGACGTACCTTTCTTGAATGCCTCGCCAGACGCTAGGCTGTCGGAAACGGCGGTGGAGCGCAAGGTGAACCGACTTCGCGATGGCGTGACAGAGCCAAGGCCGGTAATAATCCTCACAATGGTACTGCAGGTCACGTGTGCTGCCAGATACCGAGCAGCGCTCCGCTTTTGGCATTCGGCCTGTTGCGATCATCCAGCGAATGAAATGCCCGCCACGAATCCGCTCTTCATGCATGAAGCCGTTATAGGGCGCCATGCGCGGCCAGCGCCATTCCGGCGGATCATCGGCCGCTGCAAACGCGAGCGGCACACCCTCGCCCAACTCCAGATTTGCAACCAGTTTCAAAAAATCTGTCACGCCGCGCCCTTGCCCTTGCCAGTCTGCGCGCTGCCGAGGACGCGGTAGACGGATGTCCGGCTGATCTTCAGGCGGCGTGCTATCTCCATCGGGCCGACACCGGCCGCATGAAGATCAAGAACATCGGCGCGCTTTGCCCTCGCGGTAGGGCTCCGCCCCTTGTACTTCCCGTCCGCCTTGGCTTTTGCGATTCCCTCGCGTTGACGCTCCAGCATCAGTTCGCGTTCAAACTGGGCGATGCTGCCGAGGAGGTTCAGCATGAGCTTGCCAGTGGGTGTGGTCGTATCAAGGTTGAGAGCGAGAATGCGCAGAGCCGCCCCCTTTCCTTCTATGATCTTCATAATCTCGACTAGGTCGGCAATCGAGCGCGCCAACCGATCCAGCTTGGTCACTACGAAGACGTCACCGTCGCGCAGATATTCGAGAGCCCGCCTTAGCTCTTCCCGGGGTGCCACCGATGACACCTGCTCAGAGAACAGCTTTGTTACACCGGCCGCGACCAAGTCCCGTTTCTGCGCCTCGATACCGGCCGCCTGCTCGATAGTTGATGTTCTAGCGTAACCTACCGTCGCCCCCACGTCACCCTCCGTGCTCCACAATGTCTATGACATAGAGGAACACTTCGTGCCAAAAGTCAATAGTGACTCATGTGGAACAGTGAGGTGGCCACGTTGGTCGTTCCAATGGAGCGAGGTTCACTGGGAAACCCCAATGCCAACGTAGCGAACGTGACAGCGTCACGATACTGTGCGAAGGCCGCGTGTTCGAAACAAGCAAAGTGACGTCTGAATATGGCAGTGAACTCCCGCGTTCGAACCTGTTACTTAATGGCCCCGGCTAACAGCAACTTAGAGATGCTGACCGAGGCGTTGCGCCAACGGGACATCCGGATTGTCGTTCCTGAAAGCCTCCCTGACGGTCCATCGTCGGCGATTGCAAGCATTCTGGCAGACGTCGACCTTGTCATAGGCGTGATGACAAGAGAGCGCCGCTCGGATTGGGTGCTGTTCGATCTCGGCCAAGCTTGGGGAATGGGCAAGCGGGTCCTGCTCTTCGCGCCCCCGAACGCCTCGTTTCTTCCGTCTACTCTCCAGCGCTTCCTGACAGTTCGTGCAAACTTGTCTAACCGCGAGGCGATCTCATTTGCGCTCGATCAGCTTGTGGCCGCCCCGGCATCCAACTTCGCTCAAGAGCGGCCATCGAAAGCCGGGCGGATTTTAGGGCCAGCAGCCGATCGTTATCTTCAAGGGAGCTATCAGCTCAGTACCAGCTCGCCTTTGGAGTTAGAGCGTCTGGTTGCGGACGCGCTGAGAGAAGGTGGCGTGGAGGTCATGTCGACCGCACCAAGTCGAGATCAAGGTGTCGATCTTGCTATTTGGTCCGATGCTTTGCAGGCCTCCGTCGGCAATCCGCTATTGGTCGAGATCAAATCTAGGCTGCGCGAGCCCGGTCTCGCCAGTGAAGCGGTCCGGCACCTGTCCCAGCAGGTTGCGGCCTCGGGAAGCTATTGGGGCCTCCTGCTTTATGGCGAAGGCGAGCAGTCAACGCCGCGGGTCTCGCTACCGCCGAACGTGCTGTTATTGTCTCTTAAGACGCTGTTTGAGCGGATGCGCCATGAGCCCTTCGATGACATCATCCGCGACCTGCGCAATCGTCGCGTCCACGGCGGGTCAATCTAGTGGTCGCCATCAATCAAGCCACCATCCAAGGCTTTGTCGACGCTGGCCTGAACGGAGCGACGACAGCAGCCAAGGGCAAGGCTTTGGAGGACTTGATCTGTTACTTGTTCGGCCTCGTTCCGGGGATCGCGATCACCCATCGCAACGAAAAAAACGAGTTCGCGACCGAAGAGATCGACGTTGCCCTCTTCAATGAAGGCTTAGCGTTCCTGCCCAACATCATTCTCGTCGAAGCCAAGAATTGGTCGAGCCGCGTCGGCAGCATCGAGGTTGCATGGTTTCTGACAAAGCTTGCGAACCGGGGGCTGGACTTTGGCATTTTGGTGACCACTATGGGGATCACGGGCGACGCCGCCGACCTGTCGGCGGCGCACCAGACAGTGGCTATGGCTCTACCGCAGCGTCGCAAGCTGATTGTACTCACCACCGACGAGGTCAACGCGCTGGCAGATACAGACGACCTAGTCAGGTTAATGAAAACGAAGCTCTGCGACCTCGCCGTCAAGGGAACAATTGGCTAGCCACAATCCATCTTCTGCTCGCTCAGGCACCTTATATCCGCAATGATGCAGCCCACTCGTGCATCAGTAACTCGCGTTCGCGGCGGTTCTTGAGCGGGACCAAGAATTCCACCCTGAACGTCACCGCCCTTTCGGCGATACTCGTTGCGACTCGAGACGAACACGGCGCTAGGTTCATAGGCGTTGTTTCGATCCACGCCCCCGCGAGAGGGCGACGCGGCGACCGGCTGTTTTTCAGCGCATCGCGAGGTTTCGATCCACGCCCCGCGAGAGGGGCGACGCCGAGCCACCATTGCGGATGGCAGTGAGCGGGTTGTTTCGATCCACGCCCGCGCGAGAGGGGCGACCGTCGTCCACGAGGCTGAGCCATGCGAGGTCCTCGTTTCGATCCACGCCCCCGCGAGAGGGCGACTCCTGGTCATCATATCGCTCTGCAGCCACTTGATGTTTCGATCCGCGCCCCCCAGGGGGGGCGACCTTCTGCAGGGTCAGGAAGTTGCACGGCCCCTTGATGTTTCGATCCACGCCCCCGCGAGAGGGGCGACCGCCAGCCGGCCCGATTGTTCGAGGTTCGAAGCTGTTTCGATCCACGCCCCCGCGAGAGGGGCGACATGGCGCCCAATGGTGGATGATGGGCTGCGACCTGTTTCGATCCACGCCCCCGCGAGAGGGGCGACCGCGGGTATATCGCAAACTCGACGAGGCGATGAAGTTTCGATCCACGCCCCCGCGCGAGAGGGGCGACGCTGGCGACATCATCACCATCTTTGCGGCGTAGTTGTTTCGATCCACGCCCCCGCGAGAGGGGCGACGCTGTACGGGGATCGATGTCCGCAGCGATAATGTTGTTTCGAGTCCACGCCCACGCGAGAGGGGCGACAAGACGCGGATCATGTGTTCGGACCCATCTTGTAGTTTCGATCCACGCCCACGCGAGAGGGGCGACTCCCGGCAAGCTGACGGTGCGTTACCTGCCTCAGTTTCGATCCACGCCCCCGCGAGAGGGGCGACCCATGTGCATGTCACTCAGCCAGCCAATGGCGGCGTTTCGATCCACGCCCCCGCGAGAGGGGCGACGCCTTCAAGGCCCATCTTCTCGACGGCTTTGAAGTTTCGATCCACGCCCCCGCGAGAGGGGCGACAACAGGTCCGCAGCAGCGGAGCCAGGACGGAGCATGTTTCGATCCACGCCCCCGCGAGAGGGGCGACAAGAATTTCCGCCGTTTCCATCATTTCGAAGGTGTTTCGATCCACGCCCCCGCGAGAGGGGCGACAACTAGAGCGGTCCATGATGGCAAGCGGGGCGAAGTTTCGATCCACGCTCCCGCGAGAGGGGCGACTAACAACAACGTTGCCTTCGACCTCGCGGCCATCGTTTCGATCCACGCCCCCGCGAGAGGGGCGACGCTGGCATGGTCACAATGGACTATGACGATTGGATGTTTCGATCCACGCCCCCGCGAGAGGGGCGACCGCGCCCTTTTGAGCGCGCGCCGAGACAGGAGATGTTTCGATCCACGCCCCCGCGAGAGGGGCGACGAGAATGCGGGCTTCAACCCCCTTACCGCTATTCGGTTTCGATCCACGCCCCCGCGAGAGGGGCGACTGTTGAGGGCGAGCCAGTTGGTCGCGAGTGTCTGCCAGTTTCGATCCACGCCCCCGCGAGAGGGGCGACAGTGCCTCAGCTAACAGATTGCCATGATTGAAGAAAGAAGAGCTAGATCGCGGACATGGTCCCACTATTGAGCAAGAGATCGGGCGAAAACCCGGCTTGACGCACATAGTTTCACGATTTCAAATAACCAGCGCCGGTGCGAATCCGTCGGAATTTTCCGGCACGCTCCATGTTCGCGCTGCGTCGCGCTTGCAGTGAATTCAGATGATGAGGGTATGCATGACATTGCCGCCGTAAACCGGTTCTCTCCCCACATTCGCTCGATGTGGATGACTGCGGGCTTGCCGGAGACAATAGACAGCGTGTTGCAACGCCGAGAGCGGAATGGGATCGGCATCCCATTCGTCGGGCTGGGTGGCCAGAGTTCCGGCCGGCGCCATGCTCACAGACGCTCGATAATCTCCACGCCGTCGGGTAGCCCTTCACGATCGATCTCGATCTTGTAGTCGCTAAATTTACGGGCCGGTGGATAGTTGTCGATGCCGGAATCCTCGACATCACGGAAGACGCCGTCAATGTTGCGACCAACCCTTACGCGATCGAAGAGCGCATGGGCCGGTGCATTGCCGAGCGTGTTGGCGTGTTTGAAGACGACGAGCTTGCGGCTCGCCATTTCTCCACGCGCTGCCGACCGATCGTGCTCGAACATCGTTGAGAGCGCCTCGAAGAGCAACTCAAGGTCTGCATCGGAAAAGCCGGTACGTTCGGCAAGTTTCGCGGAGACGAAACCGTGGGCTCGGTAGAGTCCATAGGGTACAATATGCTTGCGACCCATGGTGCGGTTGTCGACGCGGTCGTTGCCTTCCTCGCTGCCTTCCACCCGTTGCTTCTTCTCGGCTTCGTTGGTTGCAGCCATGCGGGTGATGGAGATTTCCTGGGGCACGATCGGTTCGATGGAGCCCGCGAAGGTCATTTGCACCGGCCCACGCACCTGGCCCGCATTGATCCCGGTCGACATGACCGCGCCAAAGGTGCGGACATCGAAGAAATTCTCACACATGAACCTTGTGAGAGCCCGCGCCTCATCGTCGCCTTTGGGGTTTAGTTTGGCCTCTTTGGCGGCTTTCCCGTCGTCTGGGCGTACCTTAATGTAGGCCTTGCGGTGCTGTTCATTCAGGATCGCACCTTCCTTGACATAGATGTTGTAACTCAATTCATCGCCTCTGGCGAACTCGACATAGTTGCGCACCTTGCGCTTCAGGCTGACATCCGAAACCAGACCATGATTGGTCTCCGGATCGAGCCGCGGCATGTTGCCGGCATCCGGGTCGCCGTTCGGGTTGCCTTTGGATACATCAAACAGCAGGACGAAATCATAGCGGTTGGAAAGGGCGTTCATGATGCGGCATCCTGTGTGTCGACGGTTTCGGGTTTGCGGAAGAATTCGCCGCGCTGATGGTAATAGCCGAGGCCGAACAGTGCCTGGTCTTCGGCCGAAAGGGAGGCCGGGAAGGGATCGCTGTCGGGCGACATGCGTTCGAGAATAGCGCCGATGGTTTTTTCGAGATTGACCCTGTGTCCAGGCCTTTGCTTGCCGACCTTCGAAAGGTGATTGGCTGATCCCCGGTCGAGCAAAGCGAACACCTTGCGAGGTTGGGCGGATGCCGAACCGTAGAATTTATCCTTGATGGTGGCGTTAACGTTGCGACCGAGCGCGGCCGTTTGGATTTGCTCATAGGCAGCAAACAGCCGCCCGAGCAGATAGCCCTTATTCCTGTTCTCCGGTTCGAATGACACGGAAGCCTCCCCATTTGTTTTGTTGAAATTTCGAACGAGCAGCGCTTTCAGGGTGCCAACCCTGAGAGCGTTCACCTCTCCGTCCGCACGAATGCGCATCAGCACCGTCGAGAGTAACGACAGGGGGTAGCGGGTGCCGGTCAGGATTGATCTCATCCATTCGCCGGCGAGATTCGGCGGCACGTTTTCGCGCTTGCCCAGCACCGCGGTTTCGGCGAGATATTTCCGTAGCGCGGGGTTCGCGTCGCGCGGCGGCGGATCGACCTCCATTTCGGCAACGAAGCGCTGGTAGTTTTTCGCCAGCACGCCGAAATCGTTCTCGAACCAGAACCGGATCGAAAGCCGGGCGGCGTTCGGAGCAAGACCAAGGACATAAAAGCGGACGCCGTTTTCAAGTTCGGGGGCTATCACCCTGAGCGACAGACCGTTGCGAATGCGAGTGAGGATATCGCCGACCTTGCCGGCTTGGGTGACTTCATCGACGTCCGAAAACATCGCGCCAAACGTGCCTTCGGCGGTGCGCGCCACTTCGGCGTTGGACGCATCAGCCCAGAAAACGGTGGAGGTGTCGCCGACCTGGATGCGATTGGTCTTGCCAGCGAGGAATGTGTTGAGCGCTGTGGAATATTTAAAGGCGGCAGCTTCCGAGACAGGAGCATTGTCGCCCTGCTCATGCTCATAGGACGTGAAGGCATCGAGATTGAACGATACGATGGAAGCGCCGGAGGATTGCGCACCCCACACGCCCTTGATTGCCGGATGAAGCCGCGCTACCGCGCCATTTGAGCCGGTCACGAGGCAGATCGAGGCGGCATCCCCGCCGCCGCTGCTCCGGTCCACCCACAAATCCCTGGCGGCTGACCGATCATGAAGATATATGCCCTGGCGCCTCTCGCTTTCGAGCGCGAAGACCACGTTCTGGTCTTTCATCTCGTCAAGCCATGTTGGCTCCACGAACCGTCGGGGCGCCCAGCCTTCAAGGAACAGAGACAACGCCCTCAGGCCGGCGTCGTCCGAGTCTTCAAGCGCCTCGCGGTGGCGTTGCACGAAAGCAGCATGCTCGTCGGCTGTGCGCTTGCCCTCTCCTGCCGTGACGCCAAGCACGTAGGAAGTCTTATCCCAGAGGAAGTTAGGCGCGATGCCTGCGGTGCGTTTGGTCGGCTGCGGCACCTGCATCATGCGCGGCAGTTTCCTCTTGCCCGCGCCATCTCGCAGATCGGTAACGCTGGCCACAGTCCCATCCTGGTTGAGCGAGATGACGAAACCGATTTTTTCTGTGGAATAGCCGAACGGTGGCGCGTCGGGCAGGCGGTCATAGGCCTTGGCAAGTGAAGCCAAAATGCTCATCGCCGGATCTCCGAAGAATTGGGAGCCGGAATGCGCATCACCCCGTTGTTGAGGCCAGCACGGAAAAACAGCGAAGGCTTGCCCGGCGCACCGTGGTCGATGTCCCACAGCATGAAGCCAAGGTCGCGCGTTTCATTGATCGCGTCCGGCGACGGTGCACCCGGCGGCAGCAGTTCGAAGGCTGCCGCGAACTCGCGTGTGCCGAGGCAGGGCTGGTGGAAGCATTGCCCGCGCGCTGCGCGTCGGTTGAACGTGTCGAGATGCTTGCCCTCATTGTCATCGGGGCCGGCCTTGTCGGTTATCTCGAAATGCGCTTCGATGACATACGCGACATCTACGAGCACGGTGGCGGCGCGCTGCTGGCGATCCTCATCGACAAGAAGGTACAATCCTTCGAGATTGCCGCGGTTCATTGCGGTCTTGGCGTTTCGAGCAGAGACCTTGCTGCCAACTTCGTTGCGGCGGATGGACTGGAAACGAATGGCCTTCAGGACGTGGATATTGTCCACCACCCATCTGATGGCCGGCTTCCAGTGGATCGCCTCCAGAATTCCACGTGCCGCCGAAGGCGGCATCACGTCATAGGAGATGCGCTCAACCTTCATCTCCGGTCGCGTAAAACAGGCGTGACTCCCTGAAACCCTCAGCCTGACGCCAAATGACATTCGCCCCTCCCCAGAGACATTTAGTACGCAAGGAACATATCAAGAACTAAATAACAATAGCCTCTTGCGATAAATATTCGGCGTCCTCCCAAACGAGGCCAACTTCCGGGTCATAGAGACCTTGCGTCATCAGCACCGCAAACTGGTCAGCGCGCAGCCTCTCCTCGGCAAACTTCACATGGCCGCAGGCGATAAGCCGTGCCCGTGCCTTCGGCGGCACCTGTACGACATAAGTCTGCAACTCACGGGCGATCACGCCGGACGGAATCGTCTCGATCCTTAGCTTTGCAATCGCCGCTTTCGCTTGTTCGGCTCGCGCGACAATCACCGGAACCATGCCGCTCTCAATCATGCGAAAATTCTCGGCGACAGAGCGATAAGAAAAGTTCGTGCCGCTGCCGTCGATACGAAACTTGCCTACGACAGGCAATCCGTCGTTGCGTCCACGATCCAGCCCTTCAGGACCGACGCGCCAATAGACTTCACCGAAGAAATCCTCGATCGCGGCGCGCGACAGGAGCTTTTCGTGCTTCGCCATCATCCGGGCCATGTCGCTCGAAAGTCCCGCGATCTCCGGTGGTGGCGGGTTTTCAGGTGCCTTGAATACGGTGACAATGCTGTCCTCCACCGGTCGCCGCCCCTCGCGATTGCAGCGCCCGGCCGCCTGCGCTATCTGATCCAATCCGGCTTCCGCGCGCCACACTTTCGGGAAATCGAGATCGACGCCAGCCTCCACCAGTGAGGTCGCTATCACGCGGCAGGGCTCGCCATTCAGAAGTCTCTGCTTGACCGCGGCCAGAATTTCGCGCCGGTGCGCCGCATATTGGCGCGTCGTCAGATGGACGAAGCCCTGCAGGCCAGTCTCCTTCGCCTGGTGATAGAGCGCCAGGGCATGCTTGCGGCTGTTGACGATGACGAGGCCCTGGTCGACCTTGCCGAGTTCGGCCAGAACGGCCGCGTCGTCCATCACGCCACCATGAACCAGCCTGACGCGTTCCAGTTTTTCTGCCAGGTCGTCGGGGTCCGGCGCCAATTCGCGGCCCTCCAGCGGCAGCCCGGCCGGATGCTTTGCCGGAAAATTCCGTTGGTCGAGTGCCGGTTGGGTCGCGGTACATAGGACAATGCTGCAGCCATAATTCTCGGCAAGTTCGCGCAGCGCCCAAACGGCAGGGATGAGTAGCTGGCGCGGCAATGTCTGCGCCTCGTCGAGAATGATGATGCTGTTGGCGATGTTGTGCAGTTTGCGGCAGCGCGAGGTTCGCGAAGCAAACAGGCTCTCGAAGAATTGCACGTTTGTCGTGACCACGATAGGCGCCGCCCAGTCTTCCATGGCAAGCTTGAGCTTGTCTTTGTCGGCCTTCGTGCTGTCGGCATCCCGTGGTTCACGTGGGCGGCGCTCCTCATCCTCGATGGCCGAATGGTGTTCCAGCACGACACCGTCGCCAACTATTTCGCGAAAGATCGCCGCCGCCTGATCAATGATCGATGTAAAGGGGATGGCGTATATGATGCGATCAAGCCCGTGTGCTTTGGCGTGATCGAGGGCGAAGCCGAGTGAGGCGAGCGTCTTGCCGCCGCCAGTTGGCACTGTCAGCGTGAAGAGGCCCGGCTTTTCCGTTGCGCGCGAACGCACATGGTCGAGAATGCTCGCTCGCAAGACGTTGACCGAAGAGTCCGAATTGCGCTTTTCGTCCATATGAGCATCGAACGCCTTGATCAGGCCATGCAGGATCGATTGCAGCTCCGGCCAGTTGCGGTCGACGTGCCATCCCTCAGTGCGCGCATAAAATTGTTCGGTATCCTTGAAATCAGCGTCGACGAGGCAGGAAAAGATCATCCGGCCGAGGAAACCGAGTTGGAAGGCAGCTCTTGCTTTATGCGTCTTCTCCCAGTTGGGGAACGACGGCAGGAGATTGGCGATCTCTGGCGCGAGTTCGGACTTCCAAATGGGATCGAGCCCCGCTTCCGAAAAGGCATTCAGACGTTCGGACAGCGTGGAAAAAGCCTCTCCCTGTTTGTTGGGCAGACCAGCATGGTGACCGGCGATGCAATAGGCAATCAGTTCGGCAACGATCCTGTCGTCCGCTTTGGCCGCCCGTGCCAGTTGCACGATTGTAGCGGCGCCTGCCGTGGAATGATCGACCCTTTCCTGCGCACCCGACAATCGCGCCTGGAACTGTGGCGTGTATTTCCCGAGATCATGAAGCAGCCCAGCAAGCCAGGCTGCGCGCCCGATGCCGACCCGCGCGCCAAACTGTTGCGCAAGTCCGGCGACTGCGATGAGGTGGCTGTTCAACGGTTGCCAGTTGGAGCGAACGGGTTCGGCGGTCGAGTGCGCGTAGTACATCGTGCCCTCTGCGAGATTGAATGCCCTTCGGCCGGGGATGCGCAAAGTGAAGCCAGCGTGAAATCATGGGCTTCGTGTACCTCGCGAAGCGCTACGCGTTCCAATAGGCCGATGCCTTGATAATCCACGACTGCCTCTCCAGTCGAACAACCTAGCTGGCACTATTCAACGCGATCCGTAAACGAACCGATCACATTGCTAGCTTTACTATCAAGCGGACGGCAATGCAGAGGAGGGCCATATGACGCGCGTGCGGCAGCCCATTGGCAAAAGAGGTAGCCTGAAATGGATACAGCGCGCAGTAAATCGGCATCCCGAAATTCTCGACGATCAGATCACTTCACTGCTGGGCGAAACAGGGCAGATCACATGGCTGTCTCCTCGGAGTGACGACGACTACGCTGAATACCGCGATGACGCGTTTCTCGATCTGATAGGTCACGGAGAATTGCGAGATCGGCTCTCAGAATTTTGGCCGCGGCGTGGACCTCAATGGGACGCACTCGGCAAGACATCATCCGGTAGCGTCCTACTTGTTGAGGCCAAAGCGCATGTCGGTGAAATCTGTTCGCCTGGATCCAGCGCCAGCGCGTTGACTCGCTCGATCATCGAACGGTCGTTGGACGCCACGGCCGACGGCATGGGCGCGAAACCGAAAGCGCCCTGGATCGAAACATTCTACCAACTTGCCAACCGCTATGCGCATTTGAATTTCTTGCGTACAAACGGCGTCAATGCCTGGCTCATCCTTGTCAACTTCATCGACGACACCGAGATGAACGGCCCTAGCAGCGCGGCAGAGTGGCGGGCTGTCTATCAGATCGTGGACCACGTCATGGGCGTGCCAAAGCGCAACCCGATGGGCAAATTCGTGCTCCACATCCATCCATCCGTTGCTGAAATCATTCCATGGGATCAAAGACTCGGCCTTTGACAGTTCGAGCCAACAAATTCGCGATCTCCGCGGGCTTTGCGGCCGGGCATCGAGAACCGGCAGCAAGCAGACCCGCCTGATCAAGTGCCGAGGAAAAGGCTACCCCGGAAAATCGGTTGTTAGTTTCGTCAGACTGCTCGAGGTCCATAGCTTATTCCGATCAGGCCAGCGCGGTCGTCCGAAAGATCCAATGGCGCTGGGACCTGAAGTCGTCCAACGGCAAAGGCTGGGTGAGCTAGAGGATAGATTATCGTGAATGCCGACAAGTGCAACTAGCCGCCCGGCGTCGATAGGGACGCCCGGCCATCATCGGCGAAGTACGACACCGGCAGGTTGATATCTGGTCAACCCTGAAATACCCGAAGTCCGTCCATTCTGAGCGCCACAAGCCCGATTGCCGCGACGTGGGCGGCACGGCGGCGGGTCCTTCGACAATTGGCCGTCCTTGCCAAGCCCCGCGATGCCCTTAGGGAGCAGCCTTTATCCACTCCTTTGGTGAAGATGGCTTAGGTCGAGGTCAGGGTATCGAATGAGCCTAATGTCTTTTGCCAACGAGCGAGCGGTCAGTTGGGTGCCGTAATCGTGCTCTGTCCTTCCCGATGACCAGCCCCCGAGCGCACGTACCGTCTCGTCCGACAGACGCGCTTCACGCATAGCATCACGGTAATTGTGTCGGAATGAGTGAAAGACTTTCTTCGGATGGCTCACCCCGACCTTATCGAGGAACAGAGCGAAGAACTTCGAGAACGGGTCGGACCTGTAACCCGTCGAACCCATTGGAAGTTCTGGGAAGAGCGGCGCCATGGACGTATCGTTCTCTCGCCGATTCTGAACGTATGCAATCAATCCAATACGACGCAATTCGTCGTGGACGGGAACGAAACGAATCCCCGCTTCTGTCTTCGCGCGTTTGGTATCGTCGCCGTCTTCGCTCGCGCGAATCTGAATGATGTCGATTCCGTCCTTCTGCTCGAAATCATCGAGCGTAAGCTGGCATATTTCGTTGAGGCGCATTCCAGAATAGAGGGCAATGAGCGGTACCCAGAAGCGCCCTCTGCGCACGATATTAGGTCCGGAGCGGTTATACCCTCTCTCATCGTTCATGCATCCTGTGAAAAGCGGTGCGCCGAAAATGGCCCGCAGATCGTTCGTCGAGAAAGGCAGCCGCTTGTCCTTGGCCTTCACCTTGGATTTCTGAAATAGGAGCCCGGCAGTCGGATCAATATCAACCATGCCCTCATTGACGGCATATCGGAATATCGCTCCCAGCTGCCGAAGATACCCATTCGCTGTCTCCGGCGACATCTTTGGCAACTCCACTCCCAGTTCCGCCGCCTCTACAATCGACCGACCGGGGAAGTGTTTAGTCGAGTTGCTGGGAACCCGCTCCAGCAGCGCCATGAACTCCCGAACACGCTGTCGGGTGATGTCGCTTAACCGGGAATTCTTTCCGAAGAACTCCAAGAGGACGCGCCACTGCGCCTTCCGTTTGTCAGCAGTCTTGCCCTTTGAAACAGAACGGGTCGGATCGCGTCGCATTGCTTCCATTGCCGACGCGACTGTGGATTTTGCAACGCGTTGGAAAGCCGTCGCTTGCGATAGCGAGGCAAAGGCAGAATCAAGGCCCATGGGCATAGCCGGATACCAGCGGTTCACTTGCCGACGCTCCGCCTCAATCCATGCTTTGTGCAGCAATCGTTGCAAGCTGCGGAAAGTCGGGGACGTAACATCGAGGTCGATTCCTTCGGACTCGATGACCTTCTTGGCTATCGCAAATACGTTGGCCTCCGCAGTCGCCCAAGCTTCAATTTGACTAAGTTCGACCTCTGCGTCGAGCCGACTGGTCGGCATGTCCTGTTGGACACAGTTCCGCCGCTCCTCGCTGACAAACCAGTTGGCCACGAGACGCCACACTTCAGTTTCAGGCAGGTCGCTGACGTGAGCTTGCGCTGTGCGCTGCCGCGCAGCGGCTGTCCACTCAGCATCGAGCTTGACGCGTTCTATGCGGGCCAGTTGCTTCGCCATTCTGAGATCGCCTGTCCCCAAGGACTTCTTGACCTCGGTTTTTCCAACGATTGGCCGAAGACGGTCGGGGACACGCACCCGTAGCCAGTAAACACTCCCGCGCAGAGTTAGGTTGGATGTTCGACCAGCCACCAACGCCCCCATTGTGTACCACCATTGTGTACCACAGTGCCGCGGCAGCGCCTTGAAATCAAACGATTTCTTGCAAATCAACGGCTTGCAAGAGAACTGGTGGAGCCAATCGGAATCGAACCGACGACCTCTTGAATGCCATTCAAGCGCTCTCCCAACTGAGCTATGGCCCCACTCCGGCAGTCAACCGGCGCCGTTGCCGGCGAAGAGATCCGGCGCGGGTTGAGACCGCGCCGTTAGTGCAGGCGGCTTCTAACCCCGCCTTCCGTCAATATCAAGCCTTTAAGAGCCGCTTTTTATCAAGAACCCGCGAAAGTCGGCGGGCGCTGTGTGAGAGGCCGGATCAGACTTCGTCGTCGTCGTCGCCAACGCCGATCATGTCGGCGACATCGTCGTCCTCTTCCTCTTCGTCGGCGAGGAAGGTATCGTCGTCGTCGCCGAGGTCCACATCGTCCTCGTCATCGCCGAGATCGGGAAGATCGTCGGGCTTCGCATCCTCGTCGGCCTCTTCGAGCGAGACGACCTCGACGCCCTCTTCCTCCTCGGCGTCGACTTCCTTCTCGGCAACTTCCTCTTCCTCCTCAAGGGCGGCAATCTTGCCTTCCTCGAAATAAGAGCGGGGATAATTCTTGCCGGTATAGGGCGAGACGATCGGATCCTTGTTCAGATCGTAGAATTTTTGACCCGTCTCGGGGTCGATGCGTTTGGTGCCAAGTTCGGGTTTTGCCACAGCAAGCCTCGTCGATGAAAGTTTGGTCCCCATAACCACAGTTTACGGCGCTGTCAAAGCCTAAAGCCAGCGTCACAAATCCCCGCGTTGAGCGACCTCTTGCAAGGGGATGACCATTTCCGCCCGCCGTGATACGAGACCGCGCAAACCAGAAGAAAAAGGCCGGCCACCGGCGTTTTTCACCCAAGGAAAACCCATGTCGTATACTGCCGCCCCGAAACCGGCCACCGCCCGTAAATCGCCAGCGCTTTCAGGCACAGCACGGGTGCCCGGCGACAAGTCGATCTCGCACCGCTCGTTCATGTTCGGCGGCCTCGCCTCCGGCGAAACCCGCATCACCGGCCTGCTGGAAGGCGAGGACGTGATGCGCACGGGCGCCGCGATGAAGGCAATGGGCACGCATATAGAGAAGCGCGGCGCTGAATGGGTGATCCGCGGCACCGGCAACGGCGCGCTGCTGCAGCCGGAAGGCCCGCTCGATTTCGGCAACGCCGGCACCGGCTCGCGCCTCACCATGGGCCTGGTCGGCACCTACGACATGGAGACGACCTTCATCGGCGACGCCTCGCTGTCCGGCCGGCCGATGGGTCGCGTGCTGGAGCCGCTGCGCCAGATGGGCGTGCAGGTGCTGAAGGCGACGCCCGGCGACCGCATGCCGATCACGCTGCGCGGCCCCAAACACGCCGCGCCGATCACCTACCGCGTGCCGATGGCCTCGGCCCAGGTGAAGTCGGCGGTGCTGCTCGCCGGGCTGAACACGCCCGGCATCACAACCGTCATCGAGCCGGTGATGACGCGCGACCACACCGAGAAGATGCTGAAGGGATTCGGCGCCAATCTGTCGGTCGAGACCGACGAGCGCGGTGTGCGCCACATCTTCATCGAGGGCCAGGGCAAGCTCACCGGCCAGACGATCGCTGTGCCGGGCGACCCGTCATCGGCCGGATTCCCGCTGGTGGCGGCGCTGATCGTGCCGGGCTCGGACATTACAATCGAAAACGTGCTGATGAACCCGACCCGCACCGGTCTTTTGTTGACGCTACAGGAAATGGGCGCCCGGATCGACGTTCTCGAGCCGCGCAATGAAGGCGGCGAGGATGTCGCCGATCTGCGGGTGCGCTACTCCGAGCTGAAAGGCGTCACCGTGCCGCCCGAACGGGCGCCGACGATGATCGATGAATATCCGGTGCTTGCTGTCGCGGCGAGCTTTGCCGAGGGCGAGACGCTGATGCAGGGACTGGAAGAGCTGCGGGTGAAGGAATCGGACCGGCTGTCGGCGGTCGCCGAAGGGCTGAAGCTCAATGGCGTCGACTGTACCGAGGGCGAAGCCACACTGGCCGTGCGTGGAAAACCCGGCGGCAAGGGGCTTGGCCAACATCCGAACGGAAAGAGCACCATCGTCCAGACCCATCTCGACCACCGCATTGCCATGAGCTTTCTCGTCATGGGACTGGCAACGGAAAAGCCTGTCACCATCGACGACCAGGCGATGATCGCGACCAGCTTTCCGGAGTTCATGGGGCTTATGAAGGGCCTGGGGGCGGAAATCGAGTGACAGTTGATGGCAATCAATAGCCTTGGAGTGTGGGACCAAATTGGAACGGCGGCGGGACAGCGCCCCCCTCTGTCCTGCCGGACATCTCCCCCACAAGGGGGGAGATTGGCGACTTGGCCGCTCCGCTCAATCCTGCAACTTAGACAATTGGCGAAAGCCGCGATGACGGCCGATCTCCCCCCAAGTGGGGGAGATGTCCGGCAGGACAGAGGGGGGCGCGAAGGATCGCCACGCCTGTCTGGATCATTGCAATTTTCGGTTACGGTGGGCGGCGAATGACTTCAACCTTCACCATCGCCATCGACGGACCCGCCGGCGCGGGCAAAGGCACCCTTGCCCGCCGACTGGCCGACCATTACCGGCTGAACCTGCTCGACACCGGCCTCACCTATCGCGCGGTGGCGCATGCGCTGCTTCGGCTCGGCCTGCCGCTCGACAATGTCTCGGCCGCCGAGACCGCTGCCCGGCAGGTCGACCTGGCCAAGCTCGACCGGTCGGTGCTGACGGCGCATGCGGTCGGCGAAGCGGCTTCGAAAGTGGCTGTCATCCCTTCGGTGCGGCGCATACTGGTCGAAAAGCAGCGCGAATTCGCCAAGGCGCCGCCGGGCGCCGTGCTTGACGGCCGCGACATCGGCACCGTGGTCTGTCCCGACGCCGACATAAAACTCTATGTGACGGCGAGCGCCGAGGTGCGGGCACAACGCAGGCTGGCCGAGATCGAGAGCATCGGCGGCACCGCCGATTTCGACGATATCCTCGCCGATATCCTGCGCCGCGACGAGCGCGACATGGGTCGCGCCGACTCGCCGCTGAAGCCGGCCGCCGACGCGCACTTGCTCGACACGTCGGAAATGGCTATAGAAGCCGCGTTCCTGGCGGCCAAGGCGATCATCGACGACGTTCTGGCCAAGAGAAACAAAGCCTGAGCCGGGTTTCCTGCCGTTGCCGATTGCCGGCGGCGAAAAGATACCCATATCGGGCACGAACCAGCCTGCCAGCATTCTTCATGCGCCGGAATTGCCGCTTAGGCGGCCAAGGGCTTTTTTGAGGCCCGGAACGCCGGCAGGCCAACGCAACGCTAACCCACGGCGCCCGCCCCGCTTGAGATGCGGGGCATTCCAGGAGAAACTATGTCAGTTGCAAATCCCACTCGCGATGATTTCGCGAGCCTGCTCGAAGAATCTTTTTCCGCCGGCCATTCCGGCGAAGGCCAAGTCGTCAAGGGCACGATCACTGCGATCGAAAAGGACATGGCAATCATCGACGTCGGCCTCAAGGTCGAAGGTCGCGTGCCGCTGAAGGAATTCGGCGTCAAGGGCAAGGATTCGACGCTTAAGGTCGGCGACACGGTCGAGGTCTATGTCGAGCGCATCGAGAACGCGCTTGGCGAAGCGATGCTGTCGCGTGAGAAGGCCCGCCGCGAAGAGAGCTGGGTCCGTCTCGAAGAGAAGTTCACCAAGGGCGAGCGCGTCGAAGGCGTCATCTTCAACCAGGTCAAGGGCGGCTTCACCGTCGATCTCGACGGCGCCGTGGCCTTCCTGCCGCGCAGCCAGGTCGACATCCGTCCGATCCGCGACGTCTCGCCGCTGATGCACAATCCGCAGCCTTTCGAGATCCTCAAGATGGATCGCCGCCGCGGCAACATCGTGGTGTCGCGCCGCACCGTGCTCGAGGAGAGCCGCGCCGAACAGCGTTCGGAAATCGTGCAGAACCTCGAAGAGGGCCAGGTGGTCGAAGGCGTCGTCAAGAACATCACCGACTATGGTGCGTTCGTCGACCTCGGCGGCATCGACGGCCTGTTGCATGTCACCGATATGGCATGGCGCCGCGTCAACCATCCGACCGAAATCCTCAACATCGGCCAGACGGTCAAGGTGCAGATCATCCGCATCAACCAGGAAACTCACCGCATCTCGCTCGGCATGAAGCAGCTCGAGAGCGATCCGTGGTCCGAGATCGGAACAAAATTCCCGATCGGCAAGAAGATCAAGGGCACCGTCACCAACATCACCGACTACGGCGCGTTCGTCGAGCTGGAGCCGGGTATCGAGGGCCTCATCCACGTTTCGGAAATGTCGTGGACGAAGAAGAACGTGCATCCCGGCAAGATCCTGTCGACGACGCAGGAAGTCGACGTGGTGGTGCTCGAGGTCGATCCGGCCAAGCGCCGCATCTCGCTCGGCCTCAAGCAGACGCTCGAGAACCCGTGGCAGGCTTTCGCCAGCAGCCATCCGGTCGGCAGCCAGGTCGAGGGCGAGGTCAAGAACAAGACCGAGTTCGGCCTGTTCATCGGCCTCGAAGGCGATGTCGACGGCATGGTCCATCTTTCCGACCTCGACTGGACCCGTCCGGGCGAGCAGGTGATCGAGGAGTACAATCGCGGCGACATCGTCAAGGCGCAGGTGCTCGACGTCGACATCGACAAGGAGCGCATCTCGCTCGGCATCAAGCAGCTGGCCAAGGATACGGCCGGCGAGGCGGCGACTTCAGGCGAACTGCGCAAGAACGCGGTCGTCACCTGCGAGGTTACCGGCGTCAAGGATGGCGGCCTGGAAGTGCGGCTGGTCGACAGCGGCATCGAGACCTTCATCAAGCGCTCCGACCTCAGCCGTGACCGCGACGAGCAGCGCCCCGAGCGCTTCACGGTCGGCCAGAAGGTCGATGCCCGCGTCATCGCCTTCGACAAGAAGACCCGCAAGCTGCAGGTCTCGATCAAGGCGCTGGAAATCGCCGAAGAGAAGGAAGCGGTCGCCCAGTACGGCTCGACCGACTCCGGCGCTTCGCTCGGCGACATCCTGGGCGCCGCGCTGAAGAAGCAGGGTAGCTAGGTCCACTAACGCCGCGCCTCGCGCGGCCTGTTAAAAAACCCCGCCGGAGCGATCCGGCGGGGTTTTTGTTTGACCATGGTCAGAGCATCGTAACCCCAAACCTGGCAAACCGGTTTTGGGAGATCCGCGCTCAAACAACGAGATATATCAGGCCCTGCCGTAAAGCGGCACCAGTGTGCCGCTCATCGCCAGATTGGCCGGCGAAGCGAGGTAGGCGATCGCTTCCGCCGCCGCTTCGAGGCTGACCCATTTGCCGAAATCGGCGGCCGGCATGTCAGCGCGGTTGGCCGGCGTATCGAGGGTCGAGGGCGCGACCGCATTGACCAGGATGCCCTTGCCCTTGAGTTCTTCCGCCATCGCCACCGTCATTGCCGCGACCGCTGCCTTGCTGGCGGCATAGGCGATCATGCCGGAACCGCGCCGCAGGTCGAGCCCGGCACGCGCCGTGATATTGACGATGCGGCCCGACACGGAAGATTCCAGCATTGAGCGGATCGCCGCGCGGCAGCACAGGAAGGTGGTGCGGGCGTTGGTGTCCATCATTTCGGCAAAAGACGCGGGCTCGATCTTCTCGACCGGCGCGGCGGTGAAGCCGCCGGCCAGATGGATGGATGCCCACAAATCCGTAACACTAACGAAGAACGCATCGACCTTGGCGGGATCGGCGAGATCGACATTGTGCGCCAGCCTGACACGCTCATGTGCCGGGAAGGGAAAATGCGCGGGCGCGGCGGCATGGGCGTTCGGCACATGGCAGATCGCGCCCTGCTCCAGCAGTTTGCCGACAACCGCGCCACCGAGCGCTCCGGTGCCGCCGGTCACCACAACATGCCTGCCGTCCAGTGTATCCGTCATCTACGACCGCTCCTGTCACTCATATGCCGCTGCTCGCCGCCGCCGAAGGTCGCGCCTTTCGCACGATCACTCAACCGAAATCTTGATGACGCAGCGCCGCTTGTGTGCGTCAGAACGTCGGCCATCCGACGCGGATCGCATCCCCAGGCAGACGCTGCCACAGCACTCAATCGATGGTGATCTCGATGACATACGGCAGTCCGGTCGCCCGCGCGCGCTTGAGTGCGTCTGCCAGATGACCGATGCCGGCGAGCCGCTCGGCGGCAATGCCATAGGCCTCGGCCAACTTGCAGAAATCAGGCGGCGCCGGCGAGACGCCGACCGGCTCGACGCCTACATCGAGCATCGAGGTTTCGATTTCGCGATAGCCGAGATTGTTCCAGACGACGAAGATCACCGGCGCCGCAGCGTCGAGCGCGGCGCCCAGTTCCGGCAGCGTGAACTGGAAACCACCGTCGCCGGTGAGACAAACGACCGGCGCATCAGGCACGGCAAGGGCTGCGCCGATCGCCGCCGGCGGACCATAGCCCAGCGCGCCGAAGCCGGTGGCGGCGTTGAACCAGCCTCCCGGACGGTCGTGATCGTAATAGAGGTTGGCGGCATAGACCGGCTGGGTCGAATCGCCGACGATGATCGAACCCGGCAATGCATCGCGGATCATCTCGACGGCGCGGGTTTGCGCCTGGAGGGCCGGGGCCATTTCGGCAAAGGCTGCTTGCCTTGTCGCAGCGGCGCGAGACTGGCCGTCGCCCGATGGCGGCTGGTCCGTACCAATCTCGACAAGCAGCGCCTCGAGTGCTGCGCCGCAATCGGCATGGATCGAAATCCGGGCGGGCCGGCGGGCAAGCTGGTCGGCGCCGATGTCGATGCGGATCAGATTGGACGGCAGGACAAAGCCACCGTCGCTATATCCATCGTAGTCGGTCGGGCCGAATTCGGTGCCGGCGGCAATGACCAGATCGGCCTCGGTCATCAATGCACGCACCGCCTTCAGACTGGGGCTGGCCGGCACGCCGAGCGGATGGCGGTGCAGCAGGCCGCGGGCATTGGCCGTCTGGACAACCGGCGCTCCCAGCCTTTCGGCAAGGCGCTGTAACGGCGCTTCGGCTCTCTTGGCGCCGCCGCCGGCAAGGATCAGCGGGCGGCGGGCAGCCGCGCAAAGTTTTGCCGCCTCTGCTATATCAGCCGGATCCGGCTCGGGCGGCGCGACATTCGTCAGCAAAGCGGCGATGCCGCCGGCCGGCTTGACCATGATATCGGTCGGGATCTCGATGTGCACCGGGCCCGGACGCGACGACGAAAACAGGGCGAAGGCGCGGGCAAGAACGCCCGGCAGTTCGTCGGCGTCGGTGACACGGTGCGAAAACAGCGCGACCTTTTCCATCATGCCGCGCTGGTCGGGCAGTTCGTGCAGATGGCCAAGGCCCTTGCCCAGTGTCGGCGTGGCGTTGACGCCCGAGATCACCAGCATCGGAACCGAATCGGCACGGGCCTGGCCCATGGCGGTGATGGTGTTGGTCAGCCCCGGTCCGGTGATGACGAAGGCGATGCCGGGCCTGCCGCCGGCGCGCGCATAGCCGTCGGCCATGAACCCGGCGCCCTGTTCATGACGCGGGGTGACGTGGCGAATCTTCGAGCGCGCCAAGCCGCGATAGAGTTCGACCGTATGCACACCCGGAATGCCGAAGACCGTATCGACATCATGGGCTTCGAGCAAAGTGATGAGCGCTTCGCCGACTGTCGTCATTGCCTGAGCACCGGACGTGTGAGGCAGGTCGGTCCGCCCTCGCACGCGATGCACAGTGCGTCCGCCTCGAAGGTTGAAACCCTGCAGCCGGCGGCCGCCATGGCCGCCGCCGTCTTCGGGAAGCCGGCAACGGCGATCACCTCGCGCGGCGCGGTCGGCAGCACATTCAGGCTGAGGCCGTTGGAGGCGAAGAACTCCCCGGCGTCGCCTTCGACCAGGCGAATGCCTCGCGCCCGCAGCATCTGGTAGAAGGCAGCCGGCAAAAGCGGTGCATAGACCAGCGCCAGATCGTCGGCCAGCGGACTGATCACCGACATCAGATGCAGGCAGGCGTCCTCGCCATGCCAGAGCGGCAGGTCGTAGCCATAGACCTGAATACCCTTGGGGGTGAGCAGGTTGGCGAGTTGCTGGATGCCGTCCTGGTTGGTGCGCACACCGCGGCCGACGGCCAGAATCCCTGAATCCACCCAGACGCAATCACCGCCCTCGACCTGTCCGGGAGGCTCGATGCGGCCGAGGATTGGTACGCCCATGCGCTTGTAGGCCGCCTCGTGCAGGCCGGGCTCGGCACGGCGCAGCGCCTTGCCCATGGCGAGGATGATGGCGCCGTGGTCGGTCATCAACGATGGATCATGCGTGAAGACCGAATCGGCAAGCCCGTCATCGGCGTCGGTCAGCCATTCGATCGCGGCGCCGGACGCAAGAACCAGCGTCGTCAGCGCCTCATGCTGGGCGGCGGCCTTTTGCGGATCGAAGCCCGCACCATAGTGCCATTCCGATGCTTTGGCGCGGGCCATAGCGCTTGCGGCGGACCGCATCAGCACGCGCTGCAGGGGCCCGGCCATGGACTGCGACCCGTATTCTTTTGCCAACAAGTGCTCCTTAAACGCCCATCCCAGCCAATAGCCACTCAGCGAGCCGTGATCAATGGTCCAAAAAGCATGGTTGACGGAGGCAAGCGGAACGGTACATCTTGAAAATGAGAAGTCTGTCCAGTGATGGTAATGGGTAAAAAATTCCAGCAGCGACGGGTCCAGCCACTTCGTGAGGCACCCCAAAGGTGATAGCGCAAGGCACGGCCCCCGCCCTGAAGCACACGGCGCAGAACGACGCTGCCGAAGCCATCCATGTCGAGAACCTGCATAAAAGATTCGGCGAACTGCATGTGCTGAAGGGTGTTTCGCTGTCGGCGCGCGACGGTGAGGTCATCGCCATCATCGGCGGCAGCGGCTCGGGCAAATCGACGCTGCTGCGCTGCATCAATTGCCTGGAGAACCCGACCAGCGGCATCGTTCGCGTCAATGGCGAAGAGATCCGGATGAAGGCCGACAGCCACGGCCACACCGTTCCCGCCGACCGCAAGCAGATCGAGCGCATCCGCTCCAAGCTCGGCATGGTCTTCCAGAATTTCAATCTGTGGAGCCACATGACGCTCATCGAGAACGTCATCGAGGTTCCGGTGCATGTTCTGGGCGTCAAGCGCGATGTGGCCATCGCCGATGCGGAAAAGCTGCTTGCCCGCGTCGGCCTGGCCGAAAAGCGCGATGTCTATCCGGCCTATCTGTCAGGCGGCCAGCAGCAGCGTGCGGCCATCGCCCGGGCGCTGGCCATCAATCCGCGCGTCATGCTGTTCGACGAGCCGACCTCGGCGCTCGACCCGGAACTGATCGGCGAGGTGCTGAAGGTGATCGGCGACCTGGCACGCGAAGGCCGCACCATGGTGCTGGTCACCCATGAGATGAAGTTCGCTCGCGAGGTCGCGACACATGTCGTCTATCTCTACAACGGACTGGTCGAGGAAGAAGGGCCGCCGGAGCAGATTTTTGGCGCGCCGAAATCCGAAAGGCTGAAGCAATTCATCCGCAACATCGGTTAAGCCGAGGCGGATGAAAACGGGAACAACAACAAACTGGGAGTATTGATATGAAGACGGTTCTGAAGACATTTGCCGCAGCGCTTCTGCTCGGCGTCGCCGCGATGAGCATGGCAAAGGCCGAGCCGGTCAAGATCGGCGTCGCTGCCGAACCCTATCCGCCGTTCACCTCGCCGGATGCTTCCGGCAAATGGGTTGGCTGGGAGATCGAATTCATCGACGCGGTCTGCGCCGAGCAGAAACTCGATTGCGTCATCACCCCCGTCGCCTGGGACGGAATCATCCCGGCGCTGACGACCAAGAAGATTGACGTCATCGCCAGTTCCATGTCGATCACCGACGAGCGCAAGAAGACGATCGACTTCTCCGACAAATATTACAACACCCCGACAGCTATCATCGGTCCAAAGGACCAGAAGTTCGGCGCTACCCCGGAAGATCTCAAGGGCAAGATCATCGGCGTCCAGGTTTCGACCGTGCATGCCGACTACGTCAAGAAGCACTTCACCGAAGCCGCGGAAATCAAGGAATATCAGACCCAGGACGAAGCCAATCAGGATCTTGCCGCCGGCCGTGTCGATGCCGTGCAGGCCGATTCCATCGCGCTCGATGCCTTCCTGAAATCGGATCAGGGCAAGCAATGCTGCGATCTGAAGGGCACGGTCGCGCCGGATCTGGCGATCCTCGGGCCCGGCGTCGGCGCCGGTGTCCGCAAGGAGGACACCGAGTTGAAGGAGAAGATCAACGCCGGCATCAAGGCGATCCGCGCCAACGGCAAATATGACGAGATTTCGAAGAAATACTTCGATTTCGACATCTATGGCGCCGACCCACAGTCGAATTGACGGCGTGCATCCCCGAGCGAACAACCACGCGGCGCAGACAGCGCGCCGTGTGGCTTCGTCGAGCTCTACCTATGCAAGCTTTCCGCTGACGGCATCGCCGGTGGTTTTGGCGCCAGCAATTCGGGGGCGACGCTGATCGACGCATTTCTTCCGGCCTCTGTGGCCCGCATCATCGAACTGCTTTCGCCGACGCCACCCGGGTGGGGCGGAACGCTTCTGGTCGGACTGCTCCACTCGGTCGAGATCGCTGCCGGTGCGTTCGGTCTCGGCCTCGTCATCGGCATTTGCGGTGCGTATGGCAAGCTCTATGGCGGGCCTGTGGTGCGCGATCTGCTGGCAGTCTATACGACGATCGTCCGCGCCGTGCCGGAGCTGGTGCTGATCCTGCTGCTCTACTATGCCGGCACCGATTTGATCAACCAGTTGCTGACGGCAATGGGATATCAGCGCATCGATATCAGCGGGCTGGTGGCCGGCATTGCCGTGCTCGGCTTCGTCCAGGGCGCTTATTCGACAGAGGTGATGCGCGGCGCGATCCTTGCCATCCCGCAGGGACAGATCGAAGCCGCGCGCGCCTATGGCATGTCTCCCGGCCTGCTGCTGCGACGCATCACGCTGCCGGCGATGCTGCCTTTCGCCATACCCGGCCTTGCCAATCTCTGGCTGATCGCCACCAAGGACACCGCCCTGCTGGCGGTCGTCGGCTTCTTCGAACTGACATTGGCCACCCGGCAAGCGGCGGGCGTGACCAAAGCCTATCTTACCTTCTTCCTCGCCGCGGGCGTGATCTATCTTCTGTTGACGCTGGTCTCCAATCTGATCATCGGCCGCATCGAGGTCTGGGCTCGGCGCGGCATGCCCTCGCTCAAGGAGGCGCGTTGATGGCTGTCGAAGCGACCATCGTCAACGTAGCCGCCCGCGCGTCGCTGTGGTTGCAGCCGCACCGCATCGTGCTGATTGTGACTGGACTGGGGCTGGTTTTCGCGGCCGCTTTTTTCATGCGCTGGGACTGGCTGCCGCAATATTACGAAATGGCGCTTGTCGGCCTCTGGCGCACGCTCTGGATCCTCGCCGTCACCTGCACACTGGGCTTCCTGCTCGCCGTGCCGCTCGGGCTGGCGCAGGCTGCCGGCCCGTTCTGGCTCGCGGCGCCTGCAAAGGCCTTCTGCACCGTCATCAGGGGAACGCCACTGCTGCTGCAGCTCTGGCTGCTCTACTATGGGCTCGGCTCGCTGTTTCCACAGTACCCATGGGTACGCGAGTCCTGGATGTGGCCGTATCTCAGGCAAGCATGGCCCTATGGCGTCCTGGCGCTGACCTTGTCCTTCGCCGGTTACGAGGGGGAAGTGATGCGGGGTGCCTTCGCCGGCGTGCCGAAAGGACAGTTGGAAGCGGCGCGCGCCTTCGGCATGAGCCGCTGGAAGATCCTGCGGCGGATCTGGCTGCCACAAGCCTTCTACCGGGCGCTGCCGACGCTGACCGGCGAAACCGTGCTGCAACTGAAATCGACGCCGCTGGTGGCGACCATCAGCGTGATCGACATATTCGCCGTCTCGTCAAAGGTGCGGCAGAGCACTTTCCTCACCTATGAACCCTTGCTGCTCCTGGCGTTGATCTATATGGCGATCACCGGCATCCTGGTCTTCGCCCTCGGCAAGATCGAGGCGCGGATCCCGAACAAAATTGGTTGATAGGGGAGTAGGGGAGTAGGGGAGTAGGGGAGT
>NZ_JBVVQO010000053.1:0-40028 GCF_055811215.1 Mesorhizobium sp. WSM4819 | reverse complement strand
CACGCGACAAATAAAATTGTTTCGCCGCGGGCCGCGCCACCGTGGATACTTGCCGCCTGCCGCGCCACGCCTCCTCTATGAGGTCCAAGACGCGAGTGAGCGAGATTTCTTCCAATCCTTCCAGGAAGCAGATGTTAGCTGTTGATGCGACGTCGAAGAGCGCCGGCAAGTCGGAGTAGTGCGAGACCAGGCGTTCCTCCATCGGGATGGTGCGCATCGCTGCAGGGTCGAACTCGTTGCCGGGTTCCAACATAAGCTCAGACGCCGGGCCAACTACGACTCTGTGCAGCGATCGCTCGCTTCGTTGAGTGATTTGGTCGTATGCCTTAAGTTCGGAGATGGCGCCGCCAGGACCCAGTACAACACGGATAGGGCGATCACGGTCAGCAGGAAAAATGTCGATAAGATCGCCGCGGACAGCCATCTCGCCCGGTTCGTCGACCCGATCGTCGACAACATAGCCAGTTCTCTCAGCCAATACACGAAGTGCGCTCGGGTCCACCTCCTGTCCGATCTGCAGGGTCGCGAAACCTTGTCCGATTGCCGAGGGAGGCGGTACCCGCTGCAGGGCAGATTCGACCGAAGTAACCGTGATGCGGGGTGCTTTCGTAGCGGCCGCAACAGCATGAACAACGCTGACCCGCCGCCCCATAGTGGCGCGAGTGGGCCACACCCTGTCGTATGGCAGGCAATCCCACGGCGGCAAATACAGGATGTCAGCTGCTGGGAGGAAGTGGCGCAATGCCTGGGTGATGTCAGCGGCACTGCTTTCGGAACTCGCTATATGGAGCATGTCCCTATTTCGAGTGGTTTCCAAAGCGCTGATCAATGCCGCAGCTACTGCGGCAGCTGGCGGTGTGTCGCCTTCTCCTCCTGATGCAAGTTCGCATTGTTTCGCAGACGCGCGATCAAATTGCTCGAGTTGTTCAGCCTCACCGGCATTGCAGGTCTCTCTATCCACGTCTCACCTTCCGAACCTGGGACAAAACGGCCGCGACGCGCCCGGCGTTCCGACTTGCCGAGGGGTCCATCGCCGGGAAGGGTGGTGCGCAGCTGAAGAGCCAGGGCACGGTCAAATGGTACAATCCCGAAAAAGGCTTCGGCTTCATTGCACCCGATAACGGTGAGAAGGATGTCTTCGTTCATGCCACCGCGCTGACCCGCTCAGGGCTCAGCGTGCTGGTGGAGGGACAGAAGGTTTTTGTCGAATGCGGGCAGGGCAAGAAAGGCCTGGAAGTCCGGAGCATTCGCCTCGCCTAGAAGCCAATACGTTGGCCAAGGGCCAAATTGCCGCTCATACAAAGAAAAAGCCCACTGCCGGGAGGAGGTGGCAGTGGGCTCGATTTGAAATGCAGCGCGGGAGGAGGTGCACCGCATTCAGCGACGGCATCGCATCTGGGAGGAGTAGATGGCCGACAACATGATCATATCGATCGCCGCAGATATTGCAATGCACAAATTTCATATCGCACGTGCGAAGGCGTTTCCTGGGTATAAGCATCGACATTGTCTCGAAAGATCCACCCACCAAATCGTTGCAAGAGCTGGCGGCTTTAGAGATTAATGGTATTGGTCATTTTGCTCTCCTTTGCCTTGTTGCAAGGAGGGCAGAATACTATGCCGAGCGAGCGCGGCCGTTCTTATCAAAAGTCCCGTGGTTCAGGCAGCTTAATCTGCATAGTTGCCGGCTCGGGATAAGATCCCTACGAGCATATCGACAGCATCAATGTGAAGACCCGCGATCCGATAGAAGCTGCAGCTGATATACCGTCATCATGTGGTAGTCTGGCCCGCATGACGACGCTTCATCTGAATTGGCGCGGAAGACGATGAATCCCACAAAGCCGAATAGAACGCATCCGCCGAAATGGATCGAGCCTCAGCTGACGCGCCTGGTCGACGAAGCGCCCGACGGCCCCGGTTGGCTTCATGAGATCAAGTACGACGGATACCGCATGCACGCGCGGATCGACGGCAGCGACATCCGCTTGCTCACCCGCACCGGCCTTGATTGGTCGCATCGCTATCAAGCGACGATAGCAGCCCTCCGCGCGCTGCCGGTGAAAGAGGGATATGTCGACGGGGAGCTGTGCGCCGTTCGGGCAGACGGCGTCACCTCCTTCAGCCGCCTGCAGGCAGCTATGGACGAGGGCCGCACGGGCGATCTTGCCTTCTTTGCTTTCGATCTTCTGTTCCTGAACGGAGAAAGCATTGCGAAGCTGCCGCTCATCGACCGCAAAGCGCGACTGGAAGGCCTGTTTTCGACCGACATCGCCGGCCTGCGCTTCAGCGATCACGTGATGGGCGACGGGCCTGTGTTCCGCAAGCACGCCTGCAGGCTTGCACTCGAGGGCGCCATCTCAAAGCGCATCGACAGCGCCTATGCATCCGGCAATCGCGGCCTATGGGTCAAGTCAAAGTGTCTCAACAGAGAGGAATTCATCGTCGTCGGCTGGACCGATCCGACTGGAAGCCGGCCGCATATCGGCTCGCTGCTTCTCGGCTACTACACCGATGATGGTCGTCTGCTGTACGCGGGCCGCGCCGGCACGGGCATCACGGTTGCAGAGCTCAAGCGATTGGCTCGCCGGCTTGGGCCACTTCAGACAGCTCGAATGCCCCTCGACGTTCCGCCGCCGCGCGAGAGCCGGTTCGGCTCGCCGCTTGAGCTGTCGCGCGTACATTGGGTCAGGCCTGAAATGGTGGTCGAGGTTGCCTATCTCACCTGGACGGAAGACAATCTCCTGCGTCAGGTCTCGTATCAGGGTGAGCGGCAGGACAAGCCGGCCCGGCAGGTGGTGCGTTCCGTCCCCCATCCCTGATCGACATCGGGCGCCGTTTCGTTTCATCTCACCCGACTTGCTCTACCTGCAGCGGGCTGGGGGTGATCAGCGACTCCCTAGCTGGTGAATCCGCACCACCGGTGAATGCTTGTTTGCGTCGAACCGTTGTAATTCGCTCAACTGGCATTGATGCGCCCCCGTGGAACGGGATAAATCTGCAGGGGGACAGGAATGGTGCCCAGAGGTGCCCGAGCCGGTCGGTGCTTATTTCGAAGCCTCGGTACGGTAAACTCGCGCATTTACACAAGCCCTAGGCGATGCCTGTGTCGCCGATGGCGCAATGGCAGGATGCTTACAAAAAAGGGTATATCAAGACCTAATAGCTGAGCGGCCGTTGTAGCAAACCTGAAAAGATATCAATCAATCAAGGTATTACCGGCTTGGCATTCTCCTTGCGAGGTTCATCCAGATCTTAGCAGTGAAGCGTCCTTATCCGGGATGCAGCGCTCACCGGGGAGGTAGAAGCCTTGAAATCCAAAGATGTGCGTGCCCAAGCCTATTCGATGCCGCTGACAAGCCCCGCCTACCCGACGGGGCCATATCGCTTCGTGGATCGCGAGTACCTTATCATCACCTACCGGACGGACCCCGACCGGCTACGCGCCCGAGTCCCTCAGCCACTCGAATTCGATGATCCCTTGGTAAAGTTTGAGTTCATTCGAATGCCCGACTCTGCGGGTTTCGGGAGCTATATTGAGTCCGGCCAGGTCATTCCCGTTAGGTTTAACGACGTGATCGGCGGCTATTCGCATGCCATGTATTTGGACGACGGACCGGCAATTTTGGGTGGCCGTGAGTTGTGGGGATTCCCGAAGAAATATGCACATCCTGCGTTAGAGGTCTATGGAGACACACTGGTCGGCACCCTCGACTACGGCCCGGTCCGGATCGCAACAGGCACCATGGGCTTTAAACATTGGGCGCTCGACCACAGCGAGGTGCTGGCCTCGCTGTGTCAGCCGACATTCCTCCTGAAGATTATTCCGCATGTCGATGGCAGCCTGCGCGTCTGCGAGTTGGTACGCCTTAAGATGGAGGACGTGACATTGAAGGGCGCATGGGGTGCTCCCGCAGGCTTGGACTTACGGTCGCATGCACTCGCGCCGATTGCAGAACTGCCGGTTCTGGAGGTTGTTTCAGCCGCCCATTTCATCGCGGATCTGACACTCGGCCTCGGGACAGTTGTTCACGACTATCTGGCGGAGCCGCAGGCGGCGTGAAACCCGAAGTCAAGGTGATCAGAAAACGACCAGCATGTAGGTCGGGCAACAAAGAAAGTGGCTCTCACGAAGCAGCATCAAGCCGTTGCGGAAAGTTTTCCATGTGCCGTTCGCGGACGGGTTGGCCGTGCGACGACTGTTGCGATGACGATGAGCCCACCTGGTAAAGCTGGATCGGAGTGATGACGTGCAAAAAGTATTTAGCAGCCCTGCTTCGGCACTTGAAGGGCTTTTGTTCGATGGAATGTGCATAGCGGCTGGCGGCTTTGGCCTCTGTGGTATTCCCGAGCTTTTGATCAGCGCTGTTATGCAAGCTGGTACCAAGGACCTTACGATAGCCTCGAACAACTGCGGCGTCGACGACTTCGGGCTTGGTGTCCTGTTGAGGAGGAGGCAAGTCAAGAAGATGATCTCGTCTTATGTAGGCGAGAACGCCGAGCTTATGCGCCAGTATCTGAGCGAAGAGCTGGAGCTTGAGTTCAACCCGCAGGGAACGCTCGCCGAACGAATGCGTGCCGGTGGTGCCGGTATCGCAGGGTTCTACACGAAGACAGGTGTCGGCACGCTTGTAGCCGACGGCAAGGAGCATAAGACCTTCAAAGGCGAAACGTATGTGCTCGAGACCGGCATCGTCGCGGATCTCTCGATAGTCAAGGCCTGGAAGGCTGACACGTCCGGCAATCTCGTATTCCGCAAGACAACTCGCAACTTCAATCCTCCGGCGGCGACCTGCGGCAACATCTGCGTCGCGGAGGTCGAGGAGATCGTTCCTGTTGGCGGCCTCGATCCCGATCAGATCCACCTGCCGGGGATCTACGTGCATCGCCTGGTTCAGGGCGAGCATGAGAAACGGATCGAACAACGCACGACGCGTGCGGCGGCTTGAGGGGAGAGAAAAAATGGCCTGGGACAGAAACCAAATGGCGGCGCGGGCTGCACGAGAACTTGAAGACGGCACTTACGTCAATCTCGGCATCGGCATTCCCACGTTGGTCGCCAATTACATTCCGGACGGCATCCATGTAACGCTGCAGTCGGAGAACGGCCTGCTTGGTATTGGTCCATTCCCGACCGAGGAGGAGATCGACGCCGATCTTATCAATGCCGGCAAACAAACGGTGACCGCACTGCCAGATTCCGCCTTCTTCGACTCGGCGCAGAGCTTTGCAATGATCCGCGGCGGCAAGATCGCCATGGCTATCCTCGGCGCCATGGAAGTAGCCGAAAACGGTGACTTAGCGAATTGGATGATCCCCGGAAAGCTGGTGAAGGGCATGGGTGGAGCAATGGATCTGGTCGCCGGCGTCAAGCGCGTCGTCGTGGTCATGGACCACACCAACAAGCCGGGGAAGTCCAAAGTGTTGAAGGCGTGCACTCTGCCGCTGACCGGCAAATCGGTTGTCAACAGAATCATCACGAACCTTGGCGTTTTAGATGTCGTTGAAGGAGGCCTGAGGCTGGTGGAGGTCGCCAATGGCGTAACCGAAAGCGAACTGCGCAACGCAACGGAGGCGGCGATCGTCAACTGATCGGCGGTCCCAGAACGCACGTTCAAGCCCACAAACCGAAAATGGCGCCACAGAGGGCTTCGATATTCCGATGTTCATCCTCTCCTGCCGCACCGACGAGGCTGGTATCGTCTCGGGCCTCGAACTCGGCGCCGACGATTATGTCACCGAGCCAGTCGGTACGAACTAGCTCGTCGCGCGAATCTGCGTGGCGCTTCGAAGCTTGCCCCTTTGCCACGCGGCTAACAGCCCGTCTTTCCCAGGGACGTTGGTTCTCGGAATATCGGGCGGCGTAAACACGCCAACCTGCACCACCGCGGTGGTGAACGCGCTTGTCAAGGCGGTCGCGTTGCGCGTGCCGGCGGACACCGGTCTGATCGAGATTACCGAGGCGACACCCTCGCTTTTCGCCGGGCTATCCCGCGACGCACTCGGTGCATCCGGAGAAGGGATCATCCAGCGCGTCGAGAAGGCCGATCTGCTCGTGGTCGGAACGCCTGTCTATCGAGCATCCTACACCGGTGCCCTCAAACACCTGTTCGATCTCGTCGACTATCGTGCGCTGACGGGCAAGACCGTGCTGCTCGCGGCGACCGGTGGCACCCCATACCATGGCCTGGTGCTCGAACATCAACTCCGGCCACCATTTCTGCAACCAATTCTGGCACCGCCTGGTTGGTACTCAACAACGAGCTTCAATGGCTTGAACCTGTCGAAGTCCTACGGAGAGTTTCTGTCATTCCTCGCGTCTGTCTAGCCGCACCAGCGCTTCATTGACCATCAGCCGGATCGGGCGCAGTGGATGATCGGCTGGAACGAAATCCTCCAACCGCTTCATCGTGAACAGCTGCTCCATGAACGCATCGCTCCCGCGCATCGAACCGCTTCGCCAAGGTGGATCAGTAGTCTATGTTTGGCGTAGGCATTTCAGCAGCCGGCTAGGCGCCCGCCGCCACGTGCGGCCACGCCGGCATCAACCGGCGGGCAGATGCGCCGAGGGCAACAAGCGCGCCTGACGCAACGCCGCCAGATCAGCCGAGCCGGTGCAGAAGCAGGCGACGGCCAACTGGCGGATGACGATCTCGAAATGCGCGACAACCGCCTCGGTGGACACCGTCGCCGCGCGCAGCACGCCGGCCGCCTGCCCGGCGATGTCCGCGCCCAGGTGGATGGCCTTGGCCACGTCGACGCCGTCGCGGATCCCGCCCGACGCTATCAGCTTCACCGTTGGCAGCGCCCGACGTACCGCCTGCACGCTGGCCGGGGTCGGAATCCCCCAATCGGCGAACGCCATTGCCACTGCACGGTCGGCGGCATCGCGGGCGCGCTCGCCCTCCACCGCGGCCCAACTGGTGCCGCCGGCGCCGGCGACATCGATCACCGCCACGCCCGCCTCGACGAGCGCACAGGCCACCGAGGCGGACAGGCCCGACCCCACTTCCTTGGCCACGATCGGCACGCCCACGCTGCGCGCGGCGCGAGCGATCTGCGCCAGGACGCCGCCCCAGTCGCGGTCGCCCTCCGGCTGTACCGCTTCCTGCAGCGGATTGAGATGGACGATGAGTCCATCGGCCTCCAGCGCATCTACCGCCCGGCGCGCCAGGTCCAGGCCGTCGGCCTCGCGCAGTTGCGCGGCGCCGATATTGGCCAGCAAGGGAATGTCTGGCGCCAGGCGGCGCAGCGCGCGCGTCAGCCCCTGTGAGTTGCGGGATTGCAGGCTCACGCGCTGCGAACCGACGCACATGGCGATCCCCAAGGCTTGCGCTGCCTCGCTCAGATGCCGGTTGATGGCCTCGGCGCGTGGCATGCCGCCGGTCATGGAGCTGATCAGCAGCGGCGCGGGCATAGTCTTGCCCAGCAGCGAGGCGCGCAGGTCGATCTGCGTCCAGTCCAACTCGGGCAATGCGCAGTGTTCGAAACGGATGTACTCCCAGCCGGCGGCGACCGTGGCCGGCGCCGTTCGCCGATCTAGCACGATGTCCAGATGGTCGTCCTTGCGCCGGCTCAGGGCGGTGTCGCTCATGCTCGCTCCATCCGTCGCATCGGGCGACGGCGTTGCTTCGGATCGGACCGACGGCAGCGCGCGCACGCCGCCGTCTCCCGCGCGTTCAGGCCGGCGCACGCTGGCCTCCCCCCGCAGCGTCGCTGTGGTAACGTCTGGTCGAGGTCTGGTAGTACTGCGCGCGGATGGCCGCCATGGCCTCGATCAACCGTCCCCACGGCGCGGGAAGGCGTTCTTGCGCCATCACCCGGTGCAGCATGCGCGTATGGCCGGCCAGCTCGTCGTTGAGGAACTCCACCACAGGTATAGCCGGATAGCGCTGCAGCAGCAGGATCGCCGCATTGTCGGCCTCGCCGGCCGACCTGTCCTTGTCGCGTCCATGCAGATCGTTCTGCAAGCGCCCTATCGCGGAGATGAGCCGCAGGACCTGGCGAAACGCCGGACGCACGCGCAAGGTCGCCATGTCCAGCCCCCACAGCAACGACAGGCAACAGAACACGTTAGCGTAGGCGATCGAATCGATGCCGTTGTGCAGGTACTCGGCGTAGGACCAGCGTTCCGCCCCTGCCGCCTGCGCGTGTCCGGCGTGCAGCGCCGCGCAGTAGCACTGTGTATCGTCGAGAAGCTGAGCATAGTCGCGACGATCGTAGGCGAGCGCGGCCAGCGAAGCGCGCAGCACAGCGCAGCCCTCGAATCCGGGGAGCGCGCACGGTACGCCCTGCCCCAGCGCCTGCTCCACCGCGGCGAGCTGCTCCGGCGCGATCAGGCCAAGGTCGTTGCAATCGTCGAGCCAGAACAGCAGCGCCAGTTCGCGATAGAACGCCACGATCAGCGTTTCGTCCTGCGGATCGCGGCCGGTGCGGGCGCTGGTGTCGCGCAGGCTCGGTTCGATACGCTGCAGGATGTACTGGCCGCCCCTGACCGCTTCCACGGCATGCTCGTCGGCGAACCCGGTCAGGGAACGCCCCCACTCCAGCACCTGCTGCAGCGCGCGTTCGGTCTGGATCATGGCGCCGCTCCTGGTCCCTCGGCCAGGACGCGCCGCCCCCAACGAAGCGCCAGCAACAACCCGGCAAGTTCGGCCACGCGCACGACCCGGGTGGGGCAATACAGTTCCTTGCCGATCCACAGCGGCGTCTGCGGCAGTGCGTGCGCCGCATGGCGGGCGAGCATCCACTCCAGCGCACGCGCCACCGCCTGCGCGATGCGCCGGCGCCCTGTCGGCTCTTCGCTCCCGTCCATCACGTGCAACGCGAACAGCGCATAGGCCGTTTCCTCGAATGTGGACACGCGACCGGCGCCCCAGCCGCCGTCGTCGCGCTGCGCCTGCAGCAGCGCCGCCAGCGCGCGCTCGTCGCGCCACTGGGGGTTGCCTTGCGCCAGCGCAGCGACCGCATGCGCGGTGGGATACAGCCACGAAACGTGCCATTTTTCGTTGTCCCATAGACCGTGCGGGTTGCGATTGGCCTCGACGTAGGCGCTGGTGCCGGCGGCGGGCTTTCCCAACAGTCGCAACGCATGCAGGGCATGGATGTTGGTCGACACCGAGGCATTGCGTTCGCCGGGGAAGGTGACGAACAGCTCGCCGATTTCGAAATGGCGCAACGCATCGACCGCCGGGTCGCGGCCCGCAAGGCGCAGGACGCACAACGCAACGGCGGTGTCGTCCGCATCGGCCGCGAAGTGCAAGGCCGGGCCCAGACCGCGCACGCCCAGGCGGGCGTCGAGCTGCGCGACGATCACGCGCACCGCCTCGGCGAGCGCGGGATGCGCGAACAGCCCGGCCAGATGCAGGGTGTACAGCGACCAGCATGGCTCGAACACATTGATCGGCCAGACGTTGGGCACGACACCTTCGATGCCGCTACGCGTCGCCCGCGATGCCGCCTGCAGATACGCGTCGGCGCGCCCGACCTGAGGCGTGCTCCCCTGTGTCACGGCGTGCGCACGCCACGCGGCGGTGGCCGCCGGACTGATGCCGATGCTGCCGTCGTCATCGGGGCATGCGGTGGTCGGCGACGTCCCCCAGGCTTCCCAGGAGTGCAGCAACGGATGGCCGCTCGGCAACGTCGCCACCGCCCCCAGCCTGACTAGGCACGCTTGCCGCAACGGCAACAGCGCCGGGTGGCGCGGAAACGCCACGCCGCCCAGCAAGGATGCGGCCTCGCCGCACAACTGCGGCAGGATCAGCTCCGCGCCGATCGGCGCGTCTTCCGGCACCGCATGCGCGTAGGGATCGGGCTGGCGCTCGAGGAACCGGGTTGCAGCCTGGACTGCATCGGCAGCGCCGGGAAAAGGATCGGCACGCTGCAATGCCAGCAACGCCGCCCACGTGGGCGCATAGCGGAACAGCGGGAAGTCCGCGCTTCCCCATCCGCCATCGGCCTGTTGCTGCGCGAGGAGCCACGAGTATGCGTCCTGCCGACCGGTGACGTTGCCGTGGAACTGCAGAGCTCGCGCCGTGTCGTAGACGGACGGACCGACGCTGCCGCCGTCGCTCATCTCGCTCAGCAGGTGGCGCAATTCGGAAAGGATCTGTTCGGACAGCGCGTTCACGCGGGATATTCCTTCTGCACACGGTTGACGAGAACCAGGATAGGGCAGACGCCGCGCACGTCGCCGCAGGCCCGTCGCGGCCCGGCACACGGGCAGCGCCGGACGGCCGCCCTGCTCCGGCGCGGCGATGCGCCCCGAAGCCGGCGCCGGTCCGCCGCATAGGCTTGCTCGCGCAGCGCGCCGCGTGCGCCGCGGCCGTGCTGGGCAACCGCTGCGATCGGCGCCGCCGACTTGGAACACAGTGCAGCATGCACCGCTGCCGCCAGCCGATCGCAGCGGCACAGGGGCGGCTCCATGCGGACGCGCGCGCTCATGCGCAGGGCGCGTGCTTGAACAGATACGCATTGGCCCGCTGCAGCATCTGCGCCAATCGTTCCGCACGCGGACCCAGCGGGGCGATGGCCTCCCCGGCGTCGCGCAACAGATCCAGCGCGAACTGGCGCGCTGCCTGCAGCCCCATGATCGACGCGCAGGTCGGCTTCTGCGCCGCCGCGTCCTTGCCGGGCGTCTTGCCCAGCGTCGCGGTATCCGCTGTCGCGTCGAGAATGTCGTCGACTACCTGCAACGCCAAGCCGAAACAGGCGCTGTAGCGATCGAGCGCACAGTACAGCGCAGCGTGCGCGGCATCCTCCGAGATGGCGCCTAGCGCACCCATGCGAACGGACGCGCGCACTAGCGCTCCGCTCTTCATCCGGTGCATCGCCACGATCCTGTCCAGCTCGACGTGCTTTCCGACCAGCGATAGATCCATGGCCTGTCCGCCTGCGGCACCCTCGGCGGACACCGCCTGCGCCAGTTCGCGCACGAGCGCGATACGGTTGTGGCCCGGTGCATCCAGGCTCGCCAGGGTCAGGAAGGCGTGCGCCTGCAGCGCATCGCCGACCAGGATCGCAGTGGCTTCGCCGAACTTGACGTGCACGGTCGGAAAGCCGCGGCGAAGCACGTCGTCGTCCATCGCGGGCAGGTCGTCGTGGACCAGGGTACAGGCGTGCATCATCTCGATGGCGGCGCCGACGTCGTCGAGCATGTGCGCCGGCGTGTCGGCCAGTGCGCCGGCAGCCAGACAGAGCAAGGCGCGGGTGCGCTTTCCGCCATGCAAGGTGGCGTAGCGCATCGCCGCCATCAGCTCGGTCTCACCGTCGTCTTCGGCGCAGAGGAGACGCGCCAGCGCCTGTTCGACCCGCTTTACGCCGTCCTGCATCCAGATCTCCGGCAGTTGCCCGCCGGATGCGCCGCGCGCCTGCGCGCCCAATCCGCCGAACGCGGAAACGCCAGTTCGGTCGTCGTGTAGCGTGGAACCGGTCTGCATGTTGTTCATGTCCTTGTACCTGCCAGGAGACCGCAACGGCGAGCGGCGAGCCGCCGCGGTGTTGACGGCGTCGCACCGAGCGAGCGCGCCGAGTGCAGCAATGCCGCGCGTCGCCGGCGCCGCTTCCTCGCACACGGGGCGTGCGATGCCAGCTCATGAGAATCCGATGCGGATTGTCATGGACGGATGTGCGGTCGGGTAATAGCGCCGGCCTTTTTCGACGCCGCTCAGCAACCGCGGCCGCACCCCGGCCTTGTGCATGGTCAGCGCCAAGGCGATGGAGAACTGCACCAGTTCCAGCCATACCAGGTGGTAGCCGATGCAGACGTGTGGCCCGGTACCGAACTGCAGCATGTCCACCGGCCGGATCGGCTCCGTGCGTTGCAGCCACCGCGTCAGGCGGAACTGATCAGGCGCCTCGTGGAGCAGCGCCGAGGTCGAGAAATGCAGCAGCGGGATGCACAGATGGGTGCCCGCGGGAATGCGCCGTTGGCCGAGTTGCAATTCCTGCAGCGCGCGACGCGGCAGGAGCGTAGTCGCCGGATGCACGCGCAGCGTCTCGCGGAACAGCGCCTCGGCGACCGGACACTGCGCCAGGTCCGCGTGTCGGGTCGGCACCGCGCCCACGCGTTGCGCCTCCTCGACCAGGGCGTCCCACAGCACAGGCTGCCGCGCCAGCTCGATCACCATCCAGGCCATCGTCGAGGCGGTGGTGTCGTGACCGCCAAGCAGCAGCAAGCGGATATTGGCGACCAGGACGTCATCGGAGAGCGCATCATCGCTGCGATCGAAGGCGCTTACCATGTCGTTGATCAACCCGGTTCGCGCGGCATGCGCGCGCGCGTCGCGGACGAACTGGCGCAACTGCGCGTCGATCCAGTCGCGGGCGGCGCGGCCGCGCCGCAAGGGCAGTCCGGGCAGGTCGATCGGAGGCGCGACGATCAACTGCAGCAGTTGCCGGTACTTGCGATGCCAACCCGGTAGGTCGTTCGCGGGGATTCCCATGAGGCTGAAGATGAGCTTGAGCGTCAGATCGCCGGTTTCGCGCAGGATGGTTGCGTCGCCGCGGTCGCGCCACGCCTGCACCCGCGCCAGGATGATGGGCGCGAACAGGTCGCCGATGCCGGCCTGGGTCAGCCCCTTGGGCAGGAACGCCGCCTTGATCGCATCGCGCGCCTGCCGGTGCGCGCCGCCGTCCTGGGCGACCAACGTTCCGCGAAGCAATTCGGGTGCGATCTCTTCCATCAGCGCCGAGGACACGTCCTTGTGCCGGAGCAGTGCGAACGCATCCGGATCCACGCAGGTCATCAGGTGGCCGGCAGGGCCGAAATCCAGCCAGAAGTGGCTGCCCAGCGTCCGTTCCGCGCGCCGCAGCAGGCGCGGCAGGTCGCAGACGATGGCGGGAAGATGCCCGACGAGGGGGAAAGCGCCGGGCACGACCGGGATGTCGTACCGCAGCCGGTGCCGACGGTCCAGCGGGTTGAGCAGCATGTTCATCAGCAGCGCGGCGCCGCGGCCGCTTCGGCGATGTCGCCGGCAGGCCGCGCGGCGCGGCTGTTGCCACCGTCGGCGTATGTCGGCACATGCGCCAGCATGCCGCCGTCGATGCACACGACCTGGCCGGTGATGAATGCAGCATCGGCGGAGAGCAGGAACGCCACCAGCGCGGCCACGTCCTCCGGGCGGCCGACGCGCGGCAGGAGCTGGTGCCGGCGCAGATGCTGTTGCATGCACTCGTCCAGCTTGGCGAGGAGACGCTCGGTCATGATGAGACCCGGCGCAACCGCGTTGCAGCGGATCTGCGCATGACCGTACTGGGTCGCGAGCGAGGCCGACAGCATGTTCATCGCCGCCTTCGACGCGGCGTAGGACGTCTGCGCGGTGTCACCGCTGAGCCCCTGGCACGACGACATGTTGACGATCGCGCCACCGCCGCGGGCGATCATCCGTGGGATCGCCTGCCGGCAGCAGAGCAGCGTGCCGCGCAAATTGGTCGCCATGGTCTGATCCCAGACCGCCAGGTCCAGGTCGAGGATCGCGTGGTCGCGCGGGGTCAGATGCATGGCGCTCGCGTTGTTCACCAGCAGGTCGACCCCACCGAAGTGCCGCTCCGCCGTCTCGAACAGCGCTGCTACCGCCTGCGCATCGGCAATGTCCATGGCCAGGGCCAGCGCGTGGCCCGCTTCGGCCGCGATCTGCGCGGTGCAGGCGATGGCCGCCGAGCCATCAATGTCGGCCACCACCACTCTGCCGCCCTCGCGCGCGATGGCGAGGGCGCATGCCTTGCCGATGCCGGCGCCGGCGCCGGTCACCACGGCCACCTTGCCTTCAAACCGTCCCATCGTGTCCTCCTGATTGCGTTGGTCTTTCGCGGCATGCCGCTAGGCCTCCGCCGGAGAAGGCGCAGGGTCGGCGCTGGCGCGCTCGTCATCGCCAGAGTTGCTTTCGATGACCCGAATGGCGGCGACCGGGCACTGGCTCGCCGCGAGCCGCGCGGCGGCGTGCAGCGCCTGCGGGACCGTCGCCACGCACACTTCAGCCACGCCGTCCGGTTCGCGCTGGCGAAAGGTGCCCGGCAGCGTCAGCACGCACTGCCCGGTGGTTCCGCACAGATCCTGGTCGACCACGACGCGCATCTCAGCCCCGCCCTGCGCATGCAGCCGCACCGGTAGCGCGCGGAATGTCCTAAGGAACGCGGAGGGCTCCCGGGTCGGCTGCTCGGCCAATGCCAGCGTGGGGAAGCGCGCCTGGATCCGCGGCAGGCTCTCGGCCAACTGCACCCGGGCCAGTTGCGCACCGAGGCAGAAGTGGATGCCGTGGCCGAAGCTCAGCATGATCTTCCCGTCGGTCGACATGCCAGGACTGGTGCCGTAGAACCGCGCGGGATCGAAGCGGTCGGGATCGGCGAAGGCGTCCGGGTCGCGATTGCCGGCCGCGATCAGCACGCGCACATCCGCGTCCTTCGGGATCACCACGCCGCCCAGTTCGATGTCGCGCACGGCGATACGCGGAATGGAACTGAACATGGCGGGCGCCTCGCAGCGCAGGACTTCTTCGACGAATGCCTTCACCCCCACGGCGTCTCCCTCCAGCCAGTGCCGCTGTTCGGGATGCGCCAGCATCGCCAGGACCGCATGGTCGATGGTCGCAGCAGTGGTGGCGAAGCCGCCCAGCAGCATGCCCCACAGCATGCTGATCAACTCCGCATCCGACAGCGTGTCGGTATCGTCGTCGTGTGCGCCGACCAGCATCGACACGATGTCGTGGCGGGGATCGGTGCGCCTGCGCTGTATGAGGTCGCCGAAATAGGCCTGCACCTTGGCGCTGGCCTCGTCCGAGGCGGCGAGCTGGGGATCGCTGGCGTGCGGACTCAGGCCTTCCAGAATGGTGCCGATGCCGGCGGCGAGCCCGAACACGTCGTCCTGGGGCATGCCGAACAGTTCGGCGAAGACCAGCATGGGCAAGGCCAGCGCGAATTCCCGATGCAGGTCCACCGCCTCCCCGCGCTCCAGCGCGGGCGCCATGCCGTCCAGGCGCGCTGCGACGATGCGCGCGATACTCGGCCGCAGGTTGTCGATCTGGCGCATGGTGAAATCGCGCGAGATCAGCCGGCGCAGACGCGTATGCGTCGGGGGGTCCTTCATCGCTAGCGTGGACGCCAGCAGGTTGAGCGACAGGCTGGTCGCCGCACGCGGGAAATAGCGCGCCAGTTCGCCCGGCGCCGGTCCCCGAAACGCATCGCCCGTGGCCTTGAGCGCCCAGTAAATGTCGACGTGGCGGCTCAACAGAAAGAGGCCCGACGCCGCGCGATGCACCGGATCGTGCTCGCGCAACCACCGCATGAACGGATACGGGTCGTGGATGCACGCTGGCGACGCCAGTTCGGCGAAGGCGTCCCGGCATGCTGCTGTGGTTTCTGGCACGTCCATCCTGGTTACCTGTTGGCTGGCTGATCTGACCGGTGCGCGCCAGGCGCGCCGGCAAATTGCGGAGAAGATCCCGATCCCGGCGGCGTCCGCGCGTCACCAGAGCACCGGCAACTCCTCGAACCCGCCAGTGATGATCTCCTTGCGCAACTTCAGTTCTTCGGGCGACACGGCTAGGCGTAGCGCGGGAAAGCGCTGGAAGATCGAACCGAACACCACCTTGAGTTCCAGCCTGGCCAGCGCCGCTCCGGTACAGTTGTGCGGCCCGTAGGAGAACGCCAGGTGCGGGTTTTCGTCGCGTCCGACGTCGAAGATTTCCGGGTCGTCGAAATGGCGCGGATCGAACGACGTCGCCGGCAGGCCGACCAGCACCTTGCTCTCCGCGGGAATATGCACGCCCGCGATGGTCACGTCGGTCCTCGGATAGCGCATGATGCCGTCCCAGCCCGCGCCCGGCGGGTACATGCGCAGGATTTCCTCCACCGCCTTGTCCACCAGGGACGGTTCGCCGACCAGGCGTTCGCGCTGTTGCGGATGGCGGAACATAGCCAGCAGGCCGAATTCGATCTGCGCGACAGTGCTCTCGTGCCCCGCCACCAGTATGCCCGCCGCCAGGCCGATCGCCTCTTCCTCGGTTGCCTTGCCTTGGTCGACCGCTGCGAGCAGATCCGTCAGCAGGTTGTCGCCCGGATCCTGGCGCTTGTCCCGCATCTTGCCGCGAATGTAGGCGCGCAGTTCTTCCCAGGCCAGGCGCGACGCGGTGCGCGGGCCGCTTTCATGCTGGTGCGTCATCACCTCGTCGGACAGCCCGGCGAAAAAGGCGTGATCCTCGTAGTGCACGCCCATCAGCGCGCTGATGACCATGGCTGGAAGCGGAAAGGAGAGGTGGCGCCGCAGGTCGGCGGGCTGGGGCTGGGCCGCCAGCGTCTCGAACAACTGCGCGGCGATCGCCTCGACCTGCTGCGCGAGCAGCTTCACCCTGCGGTTGCTGAAGGCCGGCGCCACGATCGTGCGTAACCGGGCATGCTCGCCTCCCTCGTGCGAGACCAGCCACCCCGGCGAACCGAGAATCACCGAATCCGGGGTGAATGCCGCCGGCGGCATTCCCGCGGGCCGGAATGCCGCGTCGGACAGCACCGCCTTGGCCTCGTCGTAGCCTGTCACCCACCAGCCTTCGTGCCCGGACGGGAACCGCACGCGGTGGATCGGACCATTGGCGCATAGCGCCAACATCTCGGGCGAGGGCTCGATGTGATCGACGCGCCACATCGGCAGCGTCGGCAAGGGCTGTTCGGACATGGTGGCACCTCACTCTTTAAGCGATGGACGGGCGGAAGGTGACCGGCAGGCGCTGCGGGCAGCGAATGACGTAAGACGGCATGTAGACGACGTCCTCCGCGCCGATGCTCAACGCCAGATCCTCCAGCCGCCCGAACAGCGCGGGGAAGGCGCAGCGCAATTCCAGGCGCGCCAGCTCAGCGCCCAGGCAGGAATGCGGCCCCTCGCCGAACGACAGGTGCGGGTTGTGCCGCCGGGTGACATCGAACCTGTCGGCGCCGGGACCGAAGGCCTTTTCGTCCCGGTTCGCCGCATGGAACGCCATCAGGACGGCGTCGCCGCGGCGGACCATGCATCCGTCGATCTCCACGTCCTGGGTGGCATAGCGGAACGGCAGATTGGCCACTGCGCTGCCCCAGCGCAGGATCTCCTCGATCGCCTGTGACCACGGAACTTGGCCGCTGCGCACCAGGTGCAGTTGCTGCGGATGCGTCAGCAATGCCAGCACGCCATTGCCGATGACGCCGGTGGTGGTCACGAAGCCTGCGGAGAGCACCATAAACAGCATGTCGATGAGCTCGGTGTCGGAAACGAGCTCGCCGTTGTCGCGCGCGACGATCAGGGCCGAAGCCAGATCGTCGCCGAGCTGGCCCCGCTTGAGCGCGATCAGGCGACGGAAGAACTCCGGGATGCGCTGCCGCGTCTGTCGCACCTCTGCGGCTGTGGCGGAGGTGTTGGCCAGGCTGTAGGTGAGCGCGACAATCTCCTCGCGCTGTTCGTCCGGCAAACCGAACAGTTCGGCGATCACGTTGGTGGGCAGCGGAACGGCGAACTCGCACATCAGATCGGCACTGCCACCGCGCTGCGCCATCTCGGCCAGGAGTCGATCGACGCATTGTTCGATCCGTGGCGCCAGCAAGGCGATACGACTGGGGGCGAAGCTGCTGGACAGCAGGCCGCGCAAGCGCCGGTGATCGGCGCCATGCGCCGTGACCATGTTGTCCACTTTGCACATCCCGATCAGCGGATGATCCTCGGGAATCTCGCCGTCCTGCAGCGCCCGCCACTGTCGCCAGTCCCTGTTGAAACGCTGGTCGGAAAACATCCGCCTGAGCGTCTGGTGACGGCCTGCCGCCCAGGTCACCACATTGCCTGGCAGCGACACTCGCGCCATCCCCCCCCTGCTGCAGAATCGCAGCAGACAGACTATTAAGTTGCGTGGGAGCGACCGACACACCGATCACATCGCAATGACCGTTTTCTACGCGCATGCAGACAACTCCATAAAGAACCATTATGTAGTAAAGCTACAAAATCATTTGCAGCTTCGCGCAAAATTCGTAGGGTCTAATCTCTCAAAAAGCACCAGTAAAATTGGATTTCGACTAACAAGATTGAGCTGACGGGTTCGGTCGCCCTAATTAATTTAACAATAAGGCCGAAAATTCAAGTGAAAAGAATGTTAACTTTATTTGTTACTGGGATTTCTAAAATTACATAATGCCGCAATATATTTCACAATTCTGGCCCGTGATCCAATTCCTCTCACGGCGTATCAGAACCGCGCTCGGCAGGGCTTCGGGGCCCGAGAGCCGCAATACCGCGAGGGCCGCGTCTTGTCGCAACAGCCCTTGAAGCCTTCGGCGGCGAAGCGCTCTGCCAACGCCATATGCAGCTCTTGGACTTGCCGGTCTGCCGGATCGTGTCGAGGGTGCCGACGTCATCGTCGGTCCAGCCGGTTCGGAGCCGGCCGTACATTGGCGCTTGAGGGTCTTGAGGCGGTTGATCTGACCTTCGGCCTGTCCGTTGCTCCAGGGCAGCTCGATGGCGTTATTGACGGCATCGAGTCTCTGCGCAAAACACGGGCGAATCGCATGATCGGAATGATGTCGGAGTCGATTGCATCGTTGATCCAGGGGTCCAGTGTTTCCGACCTCTTGCTCCGAAGGATACCGTTGAAGCGCATTGCCAGGCGTCGCATCTCGGCGAATGCGTCAGATCCCTGCTTCAGGGCGTCGACTTTTCCTTGCTTGTCGAGGCGTCAGCAGGCCTCTTGGCTTTATGCACAGCGCCGCGGCAACAACTGGCGAAATCGCGTGGCCGGTATCCGGATCTCGAACGGGTCCCAAGCTGATCGCCACCGAAGGAACATCATCGGCGCGCACTCTTTTCGGCCCGCCGCCAAGCTTCCAGCAGTCGCTCCAGATTGGAGAAGCTGCCGGTGTAGCCGCGCTGCTTGACATCATGAAAAAGATGCCGTCCGCAGCGGTTCCCTTCCTTCCAGCATTGGGCAATGAACGTTTCAAAGCACCATGGTGATGTGGGGTTCAATGCTGCTCGCCGCCTATCTGGCGGAGCCTTGAACTTGAGCCACTTCGCTACGCTGCGACGCTCATCGCCGGTCCGTCGGGCGATCGCGCTGTAGGATAGACCCTCCTGGCGTAAGGACTATGCGCGAGACGGGCACGCCGGCGATGTGTCGCAGCGTCGACAATAGCGTCCTCGGACAGGATGGATCTTCCTGAAGCACGTCCACTAAGGCCCATCTGTTCCTCAATTGCCGTACGAAGATTCTGGACCAGATGAAACCGGTCGACCACCTGAGCCTGCGGTGCGCCTTCACGGACGGCCTGCGCATAAGGCCGCAGCGGTCTCGGCTGACGATACCTCGACGGAGGGATGATCCGCAGCCACCTGGCTGCGCTATCGACACTCCGATCATCGAGAATGTCGACGACCGAGTGGCGCTCGAGATCAACCATGATAGTGCCGTATCGCGTCGCTCGCCGCCAGCTCCAGTCATCGATGCCAACCACCCGAATCTCGGAGGCGCGGTGAGTAACCGCGGCATCCCGCTTCAGTTGCCGCAGGATGGTGTCGTCACTGACCGGCATGCCGAGCCGTTGCATGAGGCGTTCGCCAGGACGTCCACCCGTGCTATGGCCGAGCAAGCCGACAATCTCCACGACCCTCGTCGTCCTGCGCGCATAAGGGGAAGCAACCGTCGGGAGTCGATCAGTGAACGTTTGTCGCTCACATTTCTGATGTGCACATCGCCAGCGGCTCAGCAGGAGCTTCACCGTCACGGGCTTGCCCTGGACCGGCAGATCCTGAAGGTGCGGTTGGACCAGCCATGCCGACTTCGGCTTCGCCGGCCGCAATCGGGCAAATGCCGATCGCTGGTCCGGCAGCGGAAACAACCCAACTGTGATCATCAGTGAGCGCGACACCCAGAATTCTGACCCCTGGGCCGGGCGACCATTTCGTTCGCATGCCCGCCCATAGCGATAGCGTCGCTAACCGCGGATGAACCACACAAATTGAGGAAGACCCTGGGAATGGACACAGATGCGCTGGCGACGGTTCGCAGGCGCTTCAAGAGGCAGATGCTACAGCTCGGTAAGAGGCTGTCGGGGGTAGCGCGCTAGCGCTAAGCAGGTTGGAAGGTCCGCATGTCAGGGAAAGATAGAGAGTGGCGTCGCTAACAGCGGATGAACCACACAAATTGAGGAAGACCCTCATTAACTGCAAAGCGACAGAAGGAAAGCCAACTCGCAAGGGCGCTGCGGGAATTGGGCAGGATCGAGCGATCCATATTCATGATTGAATGGTACTCAAGCCCGGCACGCTGCCAAGCCGGCCTCAACAAGGGCGAAGCAGCACACAAGCTCAAGCGCGCCGTGTTCTTCCATGAGCGAGGCGAAATTCGCGATCGTTCGTTCGAGAGCCAGGCCTTCCGCGCATCCGGGCTCAACCTCGTCGTCAGCGCGATCGTACACTGGAACACGGTCTATCTCGACCGCGCGGGCCACACAGTTGAAACGAGGAGGGCGAAACATTCCAGATACGCTGTTGAAGCATATCTCGCCGCTGAGTTGGGAACATGTCAACCCTGACAGGCATCTACACCTGGGACACCGAGCATCAGATGCCCAAAGGCTTTCGAATCCTTAGGCTACCGACCCCAACCACGGCGAGCCGCATGAGTTTCACGATCCGTTCGGGCTTAGCGCAAGATTTTGTACAGCTCTTGTCCTCACCCCAGATTGTGAGCTAAGGACACCTTTCGTCCTGACAATCATGGTATTCTGCAAAGAAGATGCGGAGTGGCAAGCGGCCAGTCACTCGGACACTGGCTGCCTGTGGGAATGTCCACGAGGCGACACTTGGGTGAATCATATATGGGCACGTCGAGTAAGATGACGAGACGATATTTCGGAACGGACGGGATCCGGGGAGGGGCCAACAAATTTCCGATGACCGCCGAGGTTGCGATGAAGGTCGGCATGGCTGCCGGCCTGTCGTTCCAGCGCGGCCACCATCGCCATCGCGTCGTGCTCGGCAAGGATACGCGGCTGTCGGGCTATATGATCGAGAACGCGCTGGTCGCGGGCTTCTGTGCCGCCGGCATGGATGTGTTCCTGCTGGGGCCGATTCCGACGCCGGCGGTCGCCATGCTGGCGCGGTCGCTGCGCGCCGATATCGGCGTGATGATCTCGGCCTCGCACAACCCCTATTACGATAACGGCATCAAGCTGTTCGGCCCCGACGGCTACAAGCTGTCGGACGAGATCGAGATGCGCATCGAGGCGCTGCTCGACCAGGATGTCGACATTTCGCTGGCCGACGCGGATGGGCTCGGGCGCGCCAAGCGCGTGGACGGCGTGCACGACCGCTATATCGAATTCGCCAAGCGCACTCTGCCGCGGTCCATGTCGCTGGCGGGCCTGCGCATCGTGGTCGATTGCGCTAACGGCGCCGCCTACAAGGTGGCGCCGGCAGCGCTTTGGGAACTCGGCGCCGAGGTCATCACCATCAACAACGAGCCGAACGGCTTCAACATCAACGAGGAATGCGGTTCGACGCACCCGGTGGGCCTCTCCAAGAAGGTTCATGAAGTGCGCGCCGACGTCGGCATAGCGCTCGATGGCGACGCCGACCGCATGGTCATCGTCGACGAGAACGGCGCTGTCGTCGACGGCGACCAGATCATGGCGCTGATCGCCGAATCCTGGCATCAGAGCGGCCGCCTGGCAGGCGGCGGCGTCGTCGCCACCGTCATGTCCAATCTTGGCCTCGAACGCTTCCTCGGTGAAGCCGGCCTGCAATTTCACCGAACCCAGGTCGGCGACCGTTACGTGGTCGAGCACATGCGCGCGCATGGGCTGAATGTCGGCGGCGAGCAGTCCGGCCATATCGTGCTGTCTGATTTCTCCACCACCGGCGACGGGCTGGTCTCGGCGCTGCAGGTGCTGGCCTGCATCAAGCGCCAGAACAAGCCGGTCAGCGAGATCTGCAAAAGGTTCGAGCCGGTGCCGCAGTTCCTGAAGAATGTGCGCTTTTCCAGCGGCGAGCCCCTCGAGACGGCACCCGTCAAGGCCGCGATCAAGGATGCCCGCAACCGGCTCGGCAAGTCCGGCCGCCTGGTGATCCGGCCTTCCGGCACCGAGCCCCTGATTCGGGTTATGGCCGAGGGCGACGACCAGAAGCTGGTCGAGACGGTGGTGAACGACATCGTCGGCGTCATGGCCGAGATCAAGACCGCTGCCTAGACGCTATGACCGTGGTGTGATTGGCGGCCCGCCCTTAGTCTTTGCGGCTGTATAGCAAGTGGGGGTTACTCGGGAGGGTTCTGTCGCAAATCGTGCTTCTGGTTACAACGAGACGCTTTCGCGCCGATGATCATGCTGCAAGGATTTCGAACTGCTCGGCGATCGAGGGACGTAGATTATGGCGAACCTCGCCTGCCGTTACGCATCATGTGAACCATCTCGATGCCGGAAAGGACGGCATCGGCACTCGCCATCGACTTGAAGCCGAGCATCGACCGAGTGCGGCGCTTGATGCGCCGATGGTCCTGATCCGATTATTGAGGTACTTGCTCTTGCGGAGCGGATCGGCTTCAGCGCTGGTCGCGATCGATTCCGCAGGCGGTGTTCGGCGTCGCAGGAAATGATCGCCTCATGATTGGTCGGGCTGACGTCGAGTGCGAGGTTCTCGTCAAGTCACTCGCCCGACTTACTGGCGGTGACGAGCCTCACGTCCGCGATATTCTGGCGATGGGCAGGCAAGGGTTACCGCGCCGAGGATCCTCAAGCTATCCGCTGTGCCTGCCGACGCCTTACGGCAGCGCCCCGACATCGACGCCCTTGAGCTCGAGGTCGCTGCATCGCTCGCCGAGATCGGCGCGGCAAAAGCCGATCTCTATCCGAGCCTCAGCCTCGGCGGCTCGGTCAAGATCGACGGTTCATCGCTGATGGGAACCTCTCTGCCCTGGTCCTTCGGCCCGGCCGTCTCGATCCCGCTTTTTGACGGTGGCTCGCGCCGGGCGGCAGTGGGCAGCGCGGCAGCCGCATATAAGGTGGCGGTGGCCGCCTACAAATCAGGTGTGCTGGACGCGGTCGCCGAAGTCGAGACCGCACTCGTGCGGATTGACAGAACGCGACGGCAGATCGGCGACGCCAGTATCGCGGCGCGCAACTACCGCGCCTACTTCAAAGCCGTGGATTCGAACTGGAAGCCCGATTTGGCGAACGCGCGTGGCGGGCGCCTTTGGCTCGACGTTTTGTGAAGGGCAAAAACTTACGGTGACGGCAAGCAGTCGGCAACCTCGCCGAATGCCATCAGAGCTTGTGCAAGAGATCCATAGCCTGGATGTATGGCATTCAACCAATCGATTTTACGAATTTGCGAGCATGCTCCATTAGAAGAACAACAATTGACCGAAAGCAAGTACGCCGACACCTTCTGCCGGCAACTTTCTTACTTATGTTATGGGCGAGTGCGGCATATCGGCCGAATTCGATCCAGCGGATGATCTAGAAGGGCACCATTTTAACATCGTTGGTGCGAGGCCTCAGTTCATCCAATCAAACCAGGAATTTCATCAGGTCTTCTATGCCGCGAGACTTTCGATCCGATGTCCAGGCCTTGCGGGGTCTATCTGTCCTGCTGGTTGTCCTTTATCATACCCAAATCGCGCCGTTTGGTTATCTCGGCGTTGATATTTTCTTCGTAATTTCGGGCTTTCTGATCACCGGCCTCATCGCGACCCAGCTTGAGCAGTCACGGTTCAGCTATTGGGAATTCTATTATCGTCGTGCGAAGCGCCTGTTGCCCGCGGCCTATGTGGTCATTGCGCTCACGACGATCGCTGCCCCCTTTTTCCTGTCGGATGTGGGCCTGCGGGACTTCAGAAGTCAGGTCCTCGGGGCGCTCACATTCACCGGCAACATCGTTCTCTGGTCTCAGGCGGACTATTTCGGCGAATCCGCCGAAACGAAGCCTCTCCTGCATTTCTGGTCGCTCGCTGTCGAAGAACAGTGTTATCTGCTGCTTCCTGCTTTCTTGGCCTTGGCTCCCAAGAGATGGCGGCTCACAGCGGTTAGTTTGCTCCTGGTTGCCAGTCTGGCACTGTGTCTCTACGTGGCCATTCGTCACCCATACGCTGCATTTTATCTTTTGCCGACCCGCTTTTGGGAAATAGCGATTGGTTCGCTCGGGGCATTGCTTCCCGCCAGCGCTCGCGTGGCGGCCAAGTTTGCGGCGCTGCGCCTCCCGGCGCTCGTGCTTATCCTCCTTATTCCCATTGGACTTAGTTCGCAGAACCCGATCGTGGATGCCGCTTTGGTTTGCTTGGCAACCCTGATCCTCCTGCTGTCGCCCAGCAGGGATAATGTGGCGGTTCGAAGCATGGCAAGGATCGGGGATATCTCGTACTCGCTCTATCTGGTCCATTGGCCGGTGCTTGTATATGTGCGGGCTGCTTGGCTGGCAGAGCCTCCCGCGCTTGCAATCTATGCGGCAGTTGCCTTCTCAGTTGTAGCCAGCTTAGTTCTTCACCGTTTCGTGGAAAAGCCGTTCCGGCAGGGATTCGTCGCATCTCGTGGACGGATGGCCTCAGGACTCGTTGCCGCAACGGTTCTTCTCGGCTTCGCACGGCCAGTCGACATTGGCGCAGCCGAAAGTAGGGTTGGCTTTTCCGAGAGCCGACGGATCAATTACGGCCTGGGAAGGGCATGTGATCTCACATCTGGATCGCCTCCCCAGGGCATTCCCGAGGCCTGTCAGACGACGGGCAGGCCCGAAATGCTGGTTTGGGGCGATTCATTTGCCATGGCACTGGTTCCCGGCTTGGCCAAAACGATCGGAGAGGCCGGCCTGGCTCAGCTCACAATGAGCGGGTGCTTCCCCGCCATCGGCGTTGCTGCCTTCTCCAAGCGCGCAGCGTCTCCCTCCTTCGCCGAGGACTGTATTCGCTTCAATGACAGTGTTTTGGGTATCCTGAAAAATCGGCCGGGGATAAGGACCGTTGTCATTTCGAGCCCATTTGACGCCCCTGATTCAAAAGACTTCATGCTCCTTAAGAGGCGTGACGGGACATTCACGGAAGTTGAAACTTCGGTAGACGGAGCCGTTGATGGTATCAAGTCCCTCGTCGACGCCGTTCGCGCTTTGGGCAGGCGAGTGGTCGTAGTTGCTCCCCCGCCAGTCGCAAGCTTCGATATCGGCGATTGCCTTGAGCGAAAGGTGAGGGGAAATCTTATGCTCGGGCGGCACAGTGACTGCGAAATTTACGTCACCGATTACCGCCGGATGCGATCCCGCACTCTTGAGCTCTTGAACCAGGTGGCTTTGAAAGCTGACGTAGAGGTTGTCTCTTACCACGACTTTCTCTGCGACGACACAAAATGCAGAACCGAGATCGATGGCAAATTCCTCTACCGGGACAGCGGCCATCTTTCCTATGAAGGATCAGAAATCATCGCTCGAAAGACAAGTCTTGCTGAGAGGCTGATCAGGGCTGCTCGCTAGAGCGAATCTTTTAGGCGGAGTGAACCGCGAGCACTTTCGCGTGGCTCGCAATGAAAAGCGCATGATGATTTCGGACGCCCGCCGCGCCGACCTGAAAGCGAACGAGGCGACGGCCCGCAAGGCTGCCAAGTGGAACGCGTTCCCGCACGGCGCTGATGATGAGCCGATCCGTTCCGGAGATCCGGCCGCAATGCAGCGGATTGTTACCCAGCATTGAGGAATTGGGGCGCTCTGCCAACGCCATAAGCAGCTCTTGGACTTGCCGGTCTGCCGGATCATGTCGACGGTGCCGACGTCATCGTCGGTTCAGCCGGTTCGGAGCCGCCTCAAGAACATGGAAACCTCTATCATCAGACAAAGGCGCAGACATAGAAATTGACACCGTAAGCTCCCCCGGCTCCTTCAGTGTCATCATCTCTCGCCCATCGTCTCATGCCACGCAGATGAGATCGCGCCTGCTTCTGTTGTCCCATTCCATTGTCAGGATCAGAATCAGAAAGGGGTGACTTGCTTTTCATACGTTTGAAACAATCAGTTCATAAATAATTATGACGGTTTATATCTTTGCTATATAATATCAATATACATGTGTACAAAATGTCTTTGACAATTATATATCTATTGAGAGTTAACTGGAGAATGCAGTCGTTTAGACCAGGATTGGCATTTAATTGAAAATACCGAAGTTCGGATTCAAATTAGATGCAATCGAATGGAGGGTGATATGCTAGCGCTCGGATATGTCGCCGACGTGTTGGGGCTGCCCGTCAAAGAGGTGGCGCCACACGCCAGACACGCTTCAGGTTGGAAGCGTAGAAATAGCGGCAAGCCGTAAATCGTGTCCTTGGCATGAGTCCAGTATCGCGGCCGAGACAGGAAACACCACTCCCGGCGGGTTGAAGCGGCGCATGGCAAGCACGTGGTGGATCAGGTTGCAGTGAATGCGGCCGTTGCCGTCCCCGAAAAAAGGATGGATGTTGACAAGGCCGAAGGCGAGGATCGCGGCGGCGATGACAGCGTCAACTTTTTTGCGATGGGCCTTGAAACGCAACTCCAGAAACAACTTTCCTAGATTTGAGGCGTTGCAAGGCAAAACATTGACGGCGCTAATCGTCGACCAAGCTGATCCGAGCATCGGTTCCTGCTTGGTCTAGCGCCCTAGGTGACGCCATGGTCAGCCAGCGCTCTAGCCGACCTTAAGGTCGTGTCCCACCGCGTGGTGTAGGTCGGCGGTAGCGAAGCCGCTCGCGAGCGCAAACCTTTTCCGACCGGCTCCGTTCCAAAAAGGGGGCGGCATTGCTGCCGCCCTTTGAGATTGGTGAGAGGCGCAGACCTTAGAAACCCATACCACCCATGCCGCCCGTGCCGACGCCGCGATGCAGCCCTGAAAGTGTCGAGCGAATCGATGGTGTTCGGAAGCTCGACCCACAGGATGAATCCACCCTGCGGATCGGTAACCTTTGTGCATTCCGCGACCGCCAGCGCGCTTCGTCGCACCGTAGAGAGCGAGTGTGAGGCGCTGAGCATCTAGTAGCGCCCGATACGTGCCGAGCTTTTGCGTGGAGCCATGCGGGATGTCTCCTGTCGCATTATCTCCCGCAACCAGAGGCTTGCCGGTCCATTGGAATGTATCTCTATCCACAGGGTGGATGCATCTCATCGAAACAAACGATTTTATCAATCTTCCGGAATCTCGCATTGACAGCACCTCACACGCCCTGATCGCCCGCTACCCTTATCGTGTGACGACTGCGAAAAAAGAGCCCGAAAGGGAAATTTCCATGAGCTCAGACGCGCTCCGATTGCTGTTGGTGAGTGGCACAAGCCTGGTCAGGGACGATTTTCGCGACGTGACTGGCAGAGGCATGGCGCCGCACCACGTCAAAAGGCATTGCTATGGAAAGGAACAGAATGGCTGATCAACTTGCAACGGAAATCATTGCCACGATCAAGAACCGCGTCGAATCGGAGAGCGGCGAGAGTGTGTCCATCATCGGCGAAATAACGACTGCCACGGAACTGACCTCGCTCGGAATCGATTCGCTGGGTCTGGCGGATCTCCTCTGGGATGTGGAGCAGGCCTACGGCATCAAGATCGACATGAACGCAGCCGACGCCTGGTCGAATCTCCAAAGTGTCGGCGACATGGTGGAAGCCGTCCGCGGCTTGCTAAGCAAGGCGGCTTGAATGGATCGGCGTGTCGTCATCACCGGACTAGGCGGGCTGTGCGGCCTGGGCACTGATGCCGCCTCCATCTGGACAGGAATGCGTGAAGGGCGCTCCGCCATCGGCCCGATCGTGACTCCCGAGCTTCATGGGCTTGAGGGCCATATAGGTGCCGAGATCAAGGAGCTACCCGCCCATGACATCGAACGCAGCCAGTCCGTCTCGATGGACCGATTCAGCTTGCTCGCGGTGCTTGCAGCGCGCGAAGCGATGCGGCAAGCCGGACTTTCCTTCTATGAAGAAAACGCTCATCGCTTCGGCACGGCAGTGGGCGTCTGCGGTTGGGGCTGGGGAGCCATGGAAGGGAGCTATCGTGTCCTGGACTTCAACAACGGCAGACGTGCTCCCATCCTCACTGCACCTAAGGTGCTACCGAGCGCCGCTGCCAGCCAAGTCAGCATGAACCTCGGCCTGCGTGGTCCGGTCTTTGGCCTCGCATCAGCATGCGCGTCGGCCAACCACGCAATCGCTTCTGCAGTGGATCAGATCAAGCTCGGCCGGGCCGACGTTATGGTTGCCGGAGGCAGTGACGCGCCACTCGTCTGGCTCGTGATGAAGGGCTGGGAAGCACTGCGCGTACTTGCCCCGGACACCTGCCGCCCCTTCTCCGGCGACAGGAAGGGCGTGGTGCTGGGCGAGGGCGCGGGGATGGCCGTGCTGGAGAGCTATGAGCACGCAAGCGCGCGCGGCGCTACGATACTTGCCGAGGTCGCGGGCATCGGTTTTTCCGGCGATGCTTTTCACATAGTCGCGCCATCTATCGAAGGCCCGGAAACAGCGATACGCGCCTGTCTTGCCGATGCCGGACTGAATCCCGAGGACGTGGACTACCTGAACGCACATGGCACCGGCACCAAGGCCAACGACGAAACCGAAACGGCGGCGATCAAGCGCGTCTTCGGCCACCATGCTTACTCGATGTCAATCTCCTCCACCAAGTCCACCCACGCGCACTGCCTCGGTGCAGCGAGCGCGCTTGAAATGATCGCCTGTGTGATGGCGATCCAAGAGGGCGTCGTACCGCCGACGGCCAATTATCGCGAGCCAGATCCCCTTTGCGATCTCGATGTCACGCCCAACGTGCCGCGCGAGCGTAAGGTGCGTGTGGCGATGAGCAACGCGTTTGCTATGGGCGGTATGAATGCAGTTCTAGCGTTCAAGCAGGTGTAGAAGCCATACGAGATGCCTCCAGGAACTCTATCTCTGGTATCCGGGGTCCGCTTTTTGCAAAATTCTCAACTGTTGAGGCGACTTGGACGGTACCGCTACCCGGAAGGTTAAGCGAGGCCCTTCGAGTCGGCTCGAGGACCTGTCCAAAAATGTACCCGATAATGTCTGGAAGGCGCAGGGCGCCAGTGACCGCTTCCGTGCGAAGCCGGTCTTAGAAAGGGAATCGATAAATGTTCGATCTGACCGGCCGCAAGGCGCTTGTCACAGGCGCATCGGGAGGCATCGGCGAGGCGATCGCCCGAGTGCTGCATGCGCAGGGCGCCGTCGTCGGCCTGCACGGCACCCGTGTCGAGAAGCTGGAGACGCTGGCGATTGAGCTCGGCGATCGGGTCAAGCTGTTCCCGGCGAACCTTTCCAATCGCGACGAGGTCAAGGCGCTTGGCCAGAAGGTCGAGGCCGATCTCGAAGGCGTCGACATTCTCGTCAACAATGCCGGCATCACCAAGGACGGGCTGTTCGTACGCATGGCGGACGCCGACTGGGATTCGGTGCTCGAGGTCAATCTGACCGCGGTGTTCCGGCTGACCCGCGAACTGACCCATCCGATGATGCGGCGCCGGCATGGCCGCATCATCAACATCACCTCTGTGGTTGGCGTCACCGGCAATCCTGGCCAAACCAACTACTGCGCCTCCAAGGCCGGCATGATCGGCTTTTCCAAGTCGCTGGCGCAGGAGATCGCCACGCGCAACATCACCGTCAACTGCGTCGCCCCGGGCTTCATCGAATCGGCGATGACCGACAAGCTCAACGACAAGCAGAAAGAGGCGATCATGGCGGCGATTCCGACACGGCGCATGGGCACCAGCGCCGAAGTCGCCTCCGCCGTCGCCTACCTCGCTTCCAACGAAGCCGCCTATGTCACCGGCCAGACCATTCATGTGAACGGCGGCATGGCAATGATTTAGCGTGAAAAGTTCAGTGCGGCCCGATGACGGCTATCAACAGTGGGGGAAGGTTCGCACCCATAGCAGTCGGTTGGTCTGGCAACTGACGAACGGGTCGGTCGGGCTACTGGCCGGGTCGAAGCCTCCTGATCAAGGCCGGGCGGAGATTTAGATCAAGTTCTTTGAAACGCATGTCTTTTCCTATCCATAGCTTGGATGCATTAATCCAAAGAAACGATTTTGCCAATTCCGCAGAACGTCGCATAGGAAGATTTAAAAGATGTAAGCCAAAAGGTAGTTATCGAATTTTTGCATTGGTTCAGAGCAGTATTATTCTGGTGTGCGCCTTCCGGTGTGCTCGGAACACAACGGGGCCGCATGTTCATTGCGGCTAGTTTCTTCGGTGCGCCAGCTACATCGAGCCGGCTCGATTCGACAAGCGTCCCCCTGCTAGGCGCTTCCCCAACAAAATAGCAACAAAAGATGAGGTTTTCCATGTGCTCTGACGTGCGGTGGAGGTTGTGCTGGGAAAATGAGTTGCAACAGGCCGACCATGTCGAACTCTCCGAGTTTTTCCGAAAGACCTACGGACCGACTGGGGCCTTCAACTCAGAGCCATTCGAAGGCGGCCGTAGCTGGGCCGGTGCGAGGCCGGAGCTCCGCGCAATCAGCTACGACGCGCACGGCGTAGCGGCTCATATCGGGATACTACGTCGCTTCATCAAGGTTGACGAGGTCGAGCTCCTAGTGGCCGACCTGGGGTTGTACGGGGTGCGTCCGGATCTTGAGGGACAAGGGATCAGTCATTCAATGAGCGTTCTATATCCAGTAATGCAGCAGCTTGGGGTTCCATTCGCTTTCGGCACCGTTCGGCACGCGATGCGGAACCATATGGAAAGGTTCTGCAGAGGCGGCCTGGCGGCGATTGTGTCGGGCGTTCGCGTGCGGTCCACTCTCGCAGATGTGTATCTCGACCTGCCGCCCACGCGCGTCGAGGACGTGCTCGTCGTGGTTGTGCCGATTGGACGCTCGATGAGCGAGTGGCCATCCGGCACCCTGATCGTTCGGAACGGTCCGGAGCTATGAACATCTTGAAGTGCCGGGTGATGGCGCCGGCGCCGAGCACGAGACCGATGTCGAGAATGGGCGCGCTGCGGGTAAGCCAGCCACGATATGAGGTCCACGCCGGTCGCCGCAATTGCCGGGGCGCTCGCCCGCGCTACTCGGGCCCCGAGGCCTCGGTGATCGCGCGGCGCCGGACATAGGCACAGCCTGCGCAAGCTCCTCGACCGACATGTTGTCGAGGAGCAAGGCGTCGACGCCCACTGTAAGGGCTCTCTCCAACTGGTCCAGCCTGTCCACCTCTACCTCGATCTTGACGATGTGGCCTGTGGCGCTACGCGCCCGCTCGATTGCGGTGCGGATGTCGCCGGCAATGGCGATGTGGTTGTCCTTGATGAGCACCGCGTCGTCGAGCGCGAAGCGGTGATTGGCGCCTGACCGCATATCGCTTCGACAAACGCGGCCGTAGCCGTAGCAGTGCCGCTCAGACCGCACAGAAAATTGAGCGCGGTCCGCTCGGCCGTCAGCAGGCTGCGCGCCGGCCCGTTTACGATCGTATTGGTTTGACCTGCTCGACATCGCTGCCGTCCGGCCGCCGGATTTGCACATCGATTGCTGGATCGCCGAGCAAGAAAGAAAACGCCACAGGTCGAGCCCCGCACCCACCCGCGCTTGGCGCGCGTTAAGCGAAAGGGTGGCTTTGCATCGGCGGCGATAATTGCATCGCTCGTGATATCGCCGGCTCTGCCCAGGTCTTCCAGCAGGGCGGCAGGGGGCGCACGATGGGCTCCATGATGATCTGAGGAAGTGTGCAAGTGAAGTCATGTCAACGGCTCCGTTCGGATGGCGTCGTTGCAGTCGCGCTCATGGCCGGCTGACTTGGGTCATGCTGCGTGCTGCCGCCGTAAGGTTCCGCTGGGATTAGCAGTGACGCACAACGAGAGGGTTCAGGTCAACGCCCTGGAACCCATGTCCACTAGCCATCCATCACGTGGATGCGTTTCATCGAAACAGACGATTTTACGGATGTTGCGGCACGTTGCATAGAATGAATTCAAAGGATGTAAGCCTTTAGGGAAAGTCGTTGATGTTTGCGTTGGCTCTGAAGAGCATTTTCTGGCGTGCGCCGAATACCAGCCTAGGCGCGTGTCCATCGCGGCGAGGCACTTCCGCGATCGACGCAAGCTACATCGCATTGGCGCAGCACGACAAGCTCCCCCGAATTGCGCAGGCGCTTGCCTCAAAGGCAGCAGCAAAGCTGAGGTTTGTGGTGTTTTGGAAAGAGGCAATTTAAATGCTTGTTGATGGCTCAAGGATAGATCGGTTCGTTGTTTCTCGACGGCGCGAGGGTCTCGGTGATTGCCTGTGGTCTCTCGCGTCGGCATGGGACTACGCACATCGGACGGGACGGGCTTTAGCAATAGATTGGCGCGGCTCTTGTTACCTCGACAACCCGTTTGCGAATGCCTTTCCGGCTTTCTTCAAGCCAATTGAAGAGATCGGTGGTGTACGGGTCATTTGCGATGACGAGATCAACCACGTCTCATTCCCCGGTCCCTTCTTCCCGTCGTGGTGGAACAAGCCATCCATCGACTGCGTGTACCGTCCGGATGAACAGATTTTCCAAGAACGTGACGAGCTTAACGATCTTTTCCAAGCCCAGGATGATTGTGAAGCCAACACGGTAGTGTGTGATGCTTGCTTGATGTGGCGCTGCGATGAGCAAGCCGAGCGAACGATATTTCGGAGCATCAGACCGAGGGTCGAAATTGAGGATCGGATTGAAGCGCTCTACCAGGAACACTTTGCCGGGCACAGCATAATCGGGGTCCATGTCCGCCACGGCAACGGCGGAGATATTATGGATCACGCACCTTACTGGGCTGATCCAAAGGTTGCCTTAGAGCAGGTATGCACTGCCATTCGTATGGCCAAAGCGCAACCGCATCCAAGGCCTGTAAGGGTGTTCTTGTGTACAGACAGCGCCCAGGTTGTTGATCACTTGTCGGGCGTATTTCCCGAACTTTTCACCGTCCCAAAACGCTTCCAAGCGGATCAGGCCGGCCCTTTAAACAGTGCAGCACTGGGCACTGACGGGGGTATTTCCGCTCTCGTTGAGATGTATCTCCTTGGTAGGTGCGATACTGTAATTCGCTTTCCTCCGACTAGCGCCTTCTCCCGCTATGCCCGCCTCTTCGTGCCACGAATTGTCGAATTCGATCTGAATGACCCGCGTCGTTTGATCTTGATTGATAACTCTTTCGACCGTTCCCCGGCCCCATGAAGGGGTTGGCATCCCGCTCGAACTCTCCCTTGCCTTCGCGCAGAGGCCCCGTTCGCCCTGCCCAATGCGCCCCTTTCTCGCCACGCAATCCCGCCGCAGGCGAGCATTTTCTTCGGCGCGTAAAAATCAAAAGGATTCAAGCTTGTCAAAGAAAAAAGTCGCTTTAATCACCGGGGTCACGGGGCAAGACGGTTCCTACCTCGCAGAATTGCTTTTGGAAAAGGGCTATTCTGTGCATGGGATAAAAAGACGATCGTCCCTTTTCAATACGGGCCGTATAGACCATCTCTATCATGATCCTCATGAAAGTGGCGTTGATCTTACACTTCATCACGGGGACTTGACAGACTCGTCCAGCCTTACGCGCGTCATCCAACTGGTTCAGCCGGACGAAATTTACAATCTGGCAGCTCAGAGCCACGTTGCAGTCTCCTTTGAACAACCAGAATACACCGCGAACTCGGACGCGTTGGGTGCGCTGCGTATCCTCGAGGCAATTCGGATCCTGGGGCTCGTCGAGCATACGCGCTACTACCAAGCCTCGACGTCTGAGCTCTACGGGCTGGTGCAGGAAACGCCACAGACCGAGACGACACCGTTCTACCCCCGATCACCCTACGCTGTTGCCAAATTGTATGCTCACTGGATCACCGTAAATTATCGAGAAGCTTACAATTTGTACGCATGTAACGGCATTTTATTTAATCATGAGTCACCCGCGCGCGGAGAAACATTTGTAACGCGTAAAATCACACGCGCCCTGGCTCGGATTAAGCTTGGAATGCAGCCGACTCTATTCTTGGGCAACCTTGATGCTCGTCGCGATTGGGGGCACGCTCGAGACTACGTCCAGATGCAGTGGTTGATGCTGCAGCAGGAGCAAGCTGAAGACTTTGTGATCGCTAGCGGTGAGCAACATTCGGTGCGCGAATTTGTCACCGTCGCGGCCGCTGAACTCGGCATTGGTGTTCGTTGGGTTGGGGAAGGGGTCGATGAAGAGGGATACGATGCAAAGACGGGAGCTTTGATCGTAAAAGTAGATCCCCGTTATTTTCGTCCTGCAGAAGTCGAGACACTTCTCGGCGATGCCCGCAAGGCCAAAGAAAAACTTGGGTGGGAGCCTAAAATCTCCTTCATTGAATTGATTAGGGAGATGGTTCGGGAAGATTTGCGCATGGCAGAGCGTGACGCAGTGCTGATGACGCAGGGTTATTATTCATACAGTCCACGAGAGTTATGATGACAACGGCGGCGCCATGCTGGCTTGTTATCCGCGTTACGGTGGCCTTCTTATGGAGCGTCCATAGCGTTATCACATGGGAAACAAAAAGATGAAGAAAGTCTATGTGGCAGGCCATCGCGGCCTTGTTGGATCCGCCACAATGAGTGCCCTCGAGGCGTTAGGATCGTATGAGATAATAACACGTACTCACGACCAACTGGATCTATTTGACCGGACCGAGACGCGCAGGTTCTTCATGTCGCAGCGGCCCGATTACGTCATTATGTGCGCCGCAACGGTTGGTGGTATACTGGCGAACGCTAGCTCTCCTGTCGATTTCCTTCATAACAACCTCGCGATCCAACTCAGTGTTTTTGATGCCGCTTACGCTTCCGGCGTCGAACGGATGATTTTTCTTGGCTCCTCATGTATCTATCCACGCGACTGTCCGCAGCCGATACGGGAGGAATACCTTCTGACCGGTCCGCTTGAAGCGACGAATCGTCCCTTCGCTTTGGCAAAAATCGCAGGAGTCGAATCATGCTGGTCTTTTAACCGGCAGTACCAGACGCGCTATCTCGCGTTGATGCCGACCAGCTTATATGGTCCCGGCGACAATTATCACCCCGAAAAATGCCACGTTTTGCCTGCTCTGATACGCCGTTTTCATCAAGCTAAAATAAACGGCGACTCCTCGGTGGGGGTCTGGGGATCCGGAAACCCTCGGCGAGAGTTTATGTATTCGTCGGATGTAGGCGATGCCATTGCGTTCCTGCTTGGCCTGCCAGATTCGGATTTTGACGCCTTGACAGCCGCCGACACTGCGCCCCTGATTAATGTTGGCGTTGGCGAGGATGTCACAATTCGAGAGGTGGCGGAACTCGTCAAGGCGGCGATCTGCTGGGAGGGCAATCTGGTATTCGACACGACGAAGCCAGACGGTACTCCGCGCAAGTTACTGGACGTAACGCGCTTGCGTAAGCTTGGCTGGAAAGCCAAAACGTCTCTTGGTGCCGGGTTGAAAGCGACGTATGAGGATTTTCTTCGCCTTCATGGGGCTTGATGTGGATGCGCGCATCCTGGTTGGACTGCATGTCCGACCGGGTGCAAGTTTGTTCAGTCAGGCCAAACAGAAGAGAGGGACGCATACATCCGAGGCGGCCGCAATATTGGCCTGTGCTAACGGTGCAAACCGGACCTCTCTGCGACCGGCGGTGCTGAGGACCACCCAAAAGCTTGCCCAGGGCCGCATAACGGGCTGCACCTGGAACGGCTGTGCGTGAGCGCCGTCGACTCAAGCCGCCAGTTAGAACTGCTCGACCTCACGGGAGTCGCTGCTTAGGAACCTGCCGTCGATACGAACGCCAACCGGGGCCCCGCCATGCCTCGGGGCAGGCCTTATCCAAGGCGGTGCATGCGGTAATGGCGGACGTGGACGTATGCTTTTCAACTCGCGCTTAACCGCAGGCGGGATCGGGTCCTGGATCGTGTCCCCCCTAGGTGGTGTAGCTGACGGACTGCGCTTCGGCCAACATCTCCCTTTGTCCGTCATGGCATTGCGGCCATTGCTGAGGCGGTGAACCACAGTCACAGTCATCGTTAGCGTGCTGGCGTCGTAATAAGCTGGCGAGTGTGGTTCGATGTGAGCGGTCGCGGCTGCACGGGATCACGGTCCCAGTGAACAGCATGACGCTTTCCTCCCCTTGTATACGCAAAAGCGTGATCTGCTCTTTCAAGCGTTCCTGGTTCGGCCAGGGTCGGCTTTCGGTGCAATTATGGCATGGCCTCCCATCTACGAGCGATCCGGTCGGGACTGCTCTGTCTTCGAACGAGAGAGGACCGCCGCGCTCCCTTCGAAGTTGACCTCCGCCTTATGGCCGTGACCTCCGACCCGCGTAGCGCGCAGCCGGTTCCGTGGTTGCACGCTCGTCGTTCTCCACCATGGTCAGCCGCATCCGGCGCAGCTGGTGATATTCTGCCTCCATCGGTCGTGCCCTGCCCAACACAGCGACCGGGCAACCCGGCATATGCGGCACAAAATGAGGTGGACGGCCGAACGAACCTGCACCTGTCCACCGCCCGAATTGGAAGCAGCGATCCACGGCATTTCCGCCTCGAGGTCTTTCAGGATTGCGGCTCGCTTCGCGGAGCCGACAAAGGCATCGCGGACCACGCCCATTGGCGTGCGGCGTCTTGTGCTTGGTAGCACCGGTGAAGGGCTGTTCATGGATCAGACTGCGGCGGTCCTCCGGCCACTCCTCCACAAACTCGATCGCATCTGCGAGATCGACAATGCACAGGGTAGGATCCATGCTTGATGAAGACGAGGCTGCTGAATGCCGCGAGCCTCTTCCACCGCGGATCGTCAGCGTCTCAATCGCTGTGTGTGCGGGATTCCCGCCCACCGCAAAGCGTTTGTCGGCCAACGCCACACAGGCGCGGACCCAGCCACGCCCATTTCCGCCTTCGATATGTTTAGGGCGTGGATGGTTGTCATCCGAACAATCAATTTTGCCAATCTTGCCGACCCTATTAGGAGTGTGACCGAAATCAAGTGCCTCGGCCTGCAGGCACGCCCGACGAAGAAGCCTGAGCACCAACCACCTATGCCCATAGGAGTACAGAAGGCAACGATCCGAAGACAGTGGAAATTGGTGCCGGACGTTCCTCCTCATCGGTGTCTATGCGCGCGTCAAACGGACTCTCATTCGCTGAATGGTCCCAGAAGTGCACGAGGTGGGCAACCACACGGTGAAGCGTGGTGGTGTTTTGACATCGGGTCTCACGAACGGCCCCGCTTTCAGAATTAGCGTGCCCGGGTCCCGACGCTATCTCTGACGGCGTTTTGCAGCGTCGGTGATTGCTGACTTAGCGAGGTGTGAATTTGACCCATAAAGTCGATCATGAACTGCTGAATCGAGAAATGGCCGCAGACGATCCATGGCGGCTCGATGGCAATCCGTTCGAGCGGGAGCGCCATACGCAAATTCTCAGGTGTCACTTGCGCAAGGTCCTGTCGCAATGCGCTCGAAGTCGGGTGCGCTGCCGGCGCTTTTACGCAGCGGTTAGCCCCCAATTAAGGGGTTGCCCCGAGTGGGACAAGGTGCCGAGTGTGATGTCGCAGATGAACGGCCGCGCTGGTCCGGCGCGCTTCACGGCGGCCGCATCCTGTCCAGCGAAGTAATAACCCATCAACTTTTCTGCACGCACCCATATCGGCAACGCGCCGAGTTAGAAGACGCGGCCTGGCCGAATACCGCACTGGAAAAACGACGATGCCCAAATACAGGTTTCACAAGCTTGCAGCCATTGTTGTGCTTGTCGGTTTCGCTGCGTGGATGGCGACGGGCGAGTTCTCGTCGGTCGGTAGCGCGGCCGCCGACAAACCCGAGGCGGGGGAGGTCGAGCAGCCAAAGGCGGCCGACGCCGGCAAGGTCAAGCCCGCTGAGGCAGAACAGCCCAAGGCGACCTTGCGCACCGTCGCGACCATAACTCCGCCCAGGCGTATCCATGCGCGCGCCATCCGGATTTCCGGACTGACCGAAGCCGATAAGCGCGCCGTCCTGGCGACTCGCGCCGCCGGCGTCATCGACAAGCTGCCGGTCAAGCAGGGACAGCGCGTCAAGACCGGCGACCTCGTGCTGATGCTGGCCACCGAGGAAAAGCTTTCGGCGGTCAGCAACGCCCAGCAGCTCCTGGTCCAGCGTCAGGCCGAACTCGATGCAGCATTGCGGCTGATGAAAACCGGCAATCTGCCCAAGCTGCAGCTCGATACGGCGCGCTCCAACCTGACGCTGGCCCAGTCGCACCTGGAAGCCGCGCAGGCCGAGCTCGACCGCAACGAGGTGAAGGCGCCGTTCGACGGCGTCATCGACCGGGTGCCGGTGGAGCTTGGCAGTTCCGTGATGCAGGGCGACGAAGTGGCGACCATTTTGAGCCTCGATCCGGTGATCGCCCGCGGCGAGGTCAGCGAACGTGATCTCGGCTATCTGAAGATCGGCGACAAGGCGAATGTACGATTGGTCAGCGGCCAGAAGGTCGAGGGCACCGTGCGCTATATCAGCCGCGACGCCTCGTCCGCCACCCGCACCTTCCGCGTCGAGATCGCAATCCCCAACCCCGAGGGCACCATTCCGGCCGGGATGACCGCCGAGATCGCGCTGAGCGCGCAGCCGACAGACGCAGTCATGCTGCCGCGCTCCGTGGTCACGCTCGGCGACAAGGGCGATCTCGGCATCCGCGCCGTCGACAAGGATAACAAGGTCGTGTTCTTCCCGATCGATCTGGTCGACGATACGCCAGCCGGCCTGGTGCTCGGCGGCATCCCTGCCGATGCGCGCATCATCGTCGCCGGCCAGGAACTGGTGAAGGAAGGCGAAGTGGTCAAACCGGTCGAGGCCGACCAGGCGACCATCCAGAAGCTGCTGGGCGAAGCGACGGCCGGGACGCAGTAATCATGGATATCGTCAAACTCGCAATCAGCAATGCCAGGCTGACCATTTCGGTGCTGGTGTTCCTCATCCTTGCCGGTGCGGTCGCCTACCAGTCGACACCGAAGGAAGCGGAACCCGACGTTCCGATTCCGATGATGTATGTCAGCCTGATCTATCAGGGCATCTCGCCCGAGGATTCGGAACGCCTTCTGCTGCGGCCGATGGAAGCCAAGCTGAAAAGCCTCAAAGGTCTTAAGGAGATGCGTTCGGCCGCCTTCCAGGGCGGCGGCTATGTGATGGTCGAATTCCACCCGCAGACGGATCTGGCTACCGCGTTGCAGGACACGCGCAGCAAGGTCCAGGACGGCAAGGCCGACCTGCCGCAGGCAGCCGAGGAGCCTGTGGTCTCCGAAGTCAACGTCTCCGAGTTCCCCGTCCTTGTCGTGACGCTGTCGGGCGAGGTGCCCGAGCGCGTTCTGACGGCGGCGGCGCGCGAGCTGCGCGACCGCATCGAGGAAGTGCCTGGCGTGCTGAAGGGCTCGCTGCAGGGCGCCCGCGACGAGCTCGTCGAAGTCGTCATCGAACCGATGAAACTGTCGTCCTACGGGCTGCAGCTCGAGCAGCTGATCGGTGCGGTCGGCGATTCCAACAGTGTTGTCGCCGCCGGCAACATCGAAGGGTCCGAGGGAAAATATGCCGTCAAGGTGCCGTCGCTGATCGAAACGCCGCAGGACATGGCGGCGCTGACGATCGTCGCCGGCCCCAATGCGGTGGTGCAGGCCAAGGATATCGCCACCGTCCGCTCCACCTTCAAGGACGCCGAGACGGCGACCCGTCTCGACGGCAAGCCGGCGATCGCCATCGAGGTGAAGAAGCGCATCGAATCCAACCTGATCGACACGATTGCCAAAGTCAGGGAGGTGTCCGACTCCTTCGTCAAGTCGGCGCCGGAAGGCATGCACGTCACCTACACGCAGGACAAGTCGGTCTTCGTCAACCAGTTGCTCGGCGATCTGCAGAACCACGTCATGATTGCCGTGATCCTGGTGTTCATCGTCATTCTCTACGCGCTGTCGGGCCGCGCCTCGCTGCTGATCGGCCTCGCCATTCCATCGTCCTTCCTGATCGGCATCCTGCTGTTGGCCATGATAGGCTACACGATCAACATGATCGTGCTGTTCAGCCTCATCCTGGCGGTCGGCATGCTGGTCGACGACGCCATCATCGT
>NZ_JBVVQO010000052.1:0-41070 GCF_055811215.1 Mesorhizobium sp. WSM4819 | reverse complement strand
ATCCTAGGGGAGTAGGGGAGTAGGGGAGCGGGGGAGTAGGGTCAGCCACTATTCACATACACATTTCCATCCTATTCGCATCACGCTCACTATTCCCCTACTCCCCTATTCCCTTACTCCCCTACTCCCCTAGGATCGCTACGATGCAACTCAGTCTCGACCAGGCGACAGGGCTGTGCCGGATGGCGGCGCTCGGCGCCGGCGCCAATGAGGAAGCGGCGCAGTCGCTTGCAGCCTCCGTGGTGGCGGCCGAGGCAGAAGGTCTGTCGACGGTCGGACTGTCGCATTTCATCGACTATCTCGAAGCGCTGGAGGCCGGCCGCATCGATGGCAAGGCCGAGCCGGTCATCACCAGGCCGGCTTTGGCGATCTATCTCTCCGACGCGCGCGGCGGCCTGGCGCATACCGGCTTCGACCGCACCATCGACGATCTCGCCAAGGCGGCGCGCCTGTTCGGCGTTGCCATCTTTTCGCAGAAGAACGCCTATACATGCGGCGCGCTCGGCTATTTCACAGGACGGCTGGCCGCGCAGGGGCTGGTGTCCTTCGCCGCAACCAATGGACCGGCCGTGCTTGCCGGCTCCGGCTCGGTCAAGCCGGTCTATTGCACCAACCCGATGTCCTTCGCTGCGCCCGCCGCCGACGGTGCGCCGCTGGTGATCGACCAGTCGTCGAGCGCCACCGCCTTTGTCAACATCCGCAAGGCGGCTGACGACGGCAAGAGAATTCCAGAAGGCTGGGCACTGGACGCGAGCGGCAACCCGACCACCGATCCCGCCGCCGCCATGAAAGGCGCGATGCTTGCCTTCGGCGGCCAGCGTGGCGCCAACATCGCGCTGATGGTCGAAGTGCTGGCGGCGGGCCTGTCGGGCGCCAACTGGTCACTCGATGCGCCATGGTTCACCGACGGACCGGACAGTCCCGGAACCGGCCTCTTCGTGCTGGCCGTCGAGCCCAAGCTGCTCGATCCAAATTTCGAGAAGCGCATGAAAGATCAACTCGACCGGTTGCGCCGCCGCTACGGCGTGCATGTCCCCGGCCGTGCCCGGGCCGAAGCGGCGGAGAAGGCAGCGGCACGGGGCATAACGGCTCCGAAAGCCGTGGTGCAGCGCATCTCCGAATTCGCCGCCCGGTATTCTTCCTGAAGACGTCCACACCTTCGGATAGTTGATCGCGCGACAGCGGGCGTACTTGCCGTTACGCCCAGGCTGCCTCGTCGAACCACGTTTCGGAAACAGCCGGAAACCCTCGCGTCGGCTGGGTTTTTCCGCGCTCTCCCGCATCTGACCAGTAACATGCATTTCCCGGTCAACTTTTGTTCATTTGACTTTGGCTGGGGTGGCGGCTGTTTGCGCGGAGCAGCAGAAGAGGAACCCCAATGGCCGCAAGCACCCACAATCCCAGCACCAATCTTGTCGTTCCGGCCCTTGGCAACCTCTATGCGGCGCTGAACACTACCTCTGAAACCATCCTGCGCGCCGTGGCCGGCATCTTCCTCACCATCCATGGCTCTGGCAAGATCATCGACCCGCTCGGCGCCGCCGAGATGGTCGAAGGCCTCGGCTTCTATCCTGGCGCGTTCTGGTCGGTGCTGCTGGCCTGCACCGAGTTCTTCGGCGGCATTTTCATCGCCATCGGTCTCTTGACCCGCCCGGCGGCCTTCGCCGGAATGTTCGTGCTCCTGGTCACCGTCTGGTTCCACTGGGTCACCCTGGGCGAGGGCTTTTCGGGTGCCGAAAAATCGCTGCTGTGGGCGGCGATACTGTTCTTCTTCGTCATCCGCGGCGGCAACCGCCAATCGGTCGACGCGCGCATCGGCAGGGCGTTCTGAACCAGCCGACACCGCGGCAAACGGCGACAAAGGATCGCCCTTTGCCTTCGGCGCGAAACGGATTATGAACGGCTTCAGCCAAGCCCAGTAATCTGGAAAGCGCGCCGGAGCCAGCCATGACCGAAATCCTGCAGACCCCAAAGCTCGTCGTCGTGTTCGGCGGCTCCGGCTTTGTCGGCCGCCATGTGGTGCGGGCGCTGGCCAGGCGCGGCTACCGCATCAGGGTCGCCTGCCGCCGGCCCGATCTCGCCGGCCATCTGCAACCGCTCGGCAATGTCGGCCAGATCCAGCCGGTGCAGGCCAATGTTCGCGTGCGCTGGTCGGTCGACCGCGCCGTGCAGGGCGCCGACCATGTCGTCAATTTGGTAGCCATCCTGCATGAGAGCGGCCGGCAGAAGTTCACGCCGGTCCACGAGTTCGGCGCACGCGCGATCGCCGAAGCGGCGCGCGCCGTCGGCGCCGGGCTCACCCATATCTCGGCGCTGGGCGCCGATCTGAACGCGCAATCCGAGTATGCGCGCACCAAGGCGCTCGGTGAAAAAGCGGTCCTGGAGACGATCGAGGATGCGGTCATCTTGCGGCCCTCGATCAATTTCGGCCCCGAGGACAGCTTCTTCAACCGCTTCGCCAGCATGGCGCGCTATTCGCCGGTCCTGCCTCTGATCGGCGGCGGGCGGACCAAATTCCAGCCGGTCTATGTCGGCGATGTCGCCGAAGCGGTGGCGCGCTCGGTCGACGACAAAGTCCAGGGTGGTCGGATCTACGAGCTAGGCGGACCTCAGGTGCTCACCTTCAAGCAATGCATGCAGGAAATGCTTGCCATGATCGACCGCAAGCGGTTGCTGGTGTCGGTGCCGTGGTGGGTGGCGAACATGCAGGCATCGATCCTTGGGCTTTTGCCCAATCCGCTGCTGACCAAGGATCAGGTCCTGCAGTTGCGCGGGGACAACATCGTCTCGGAACCGGCCATCAGGGAAAACCGGACGCTCGCCGGTCTCGATATCCAGCCACAGTCGATCGGCAGCATCCTTCCGAGCTATCTCTGGCGCTACCGGCCCGCCGGCCAGTTCCAGCGCAAGACGGCGGAATAGCCAATCAGGCGGCTCAAAGGCGCCGTGTGACCTGCATCGGCAGGCCGCCCTGCGGTTGCGTCGTCAGTTTTTGAACCGGCCACGGTTTGGTTTCGGCGGTGGTATCGAAGCGGAAGCGCGACAGCATGATCGCCAGAGCAATGATCGCCTCCTGCATGGCAAAGCTGGCGCCGATGCAGACGCGAGGACCGGCGCCGAACGGCAAATACTGAAAACGTCGATCTTCTCGCGATTTCCCGGATGGAAACGTTCGGGCATGAAGGCGTCGGGCCTGTCCCACAACTTGCGATGGCGGTGGACGACCCAGGGCATGACCAGCACCGCGGCACGCCTCGGTATGTAGAGGCCCTTCCAGGTTTCGGGCTCGATCGGCTCGCGGTTTGATCGACGGCGCCGGCGGATAGAGCCTGAGCGCCTCGTCGAAGGCGGCGCGGGTGAACGGCATGGCGTCGAGCCACTTTGTCGGGTCGGGCTCGCGCGCCAGCACGGCGTCGATCTCGCGCTCGACCTTTTCGCGCTCCCAAGGCGCTTCGGCTAGGCAATAGAGCGTCCAGCCGAGCGCACGCGCCGTGGTCTCGTGACCGGCGCCGATGAAGGTGATGATGTTGTCCTCGACCTCGGCGCGCGTGAGCCCGTCCGGTCCCTCCGCCTTGAGCAAAAGCGTGAGGAAATCCTGCGGCGCCTTGTCCGGATCGTGCTTGACCCGCTCTTCGCGCATCTTGACGGTGTCGGTGACGATCTTGCGGAAGTAGGCCATGGTTTTGCGGCCGCGGATGCGGGTCAGGCGCGGCAGCCAGTCTGGCGCCCGCAACAGGTCGAGCGGATCGACGCGGCCCATGGTTTCGAACAGCCGGTCGATCTCCTTGGCGAAGCTGCCCGGCTGCCCGATATCTCACCGGAAAACAGCGTCTCGGCCAGGATGTCAAAGGTAAGCAGCGTCATGTCGTGGGCGATGTCCGACGTGCCGCCGCCCTCGTAGCGGGTGACGAACTCCCGCGTACGCCTCAGCATCGGCTCGGCAAAACCGAAGATGTGGCGCGGCGTGAACACCGGCGCCATCGCCTTGCGTGAACGCCTCCAGACCTCACCCTCGGCGGTCAGCAGGCCGTCGCGCAGGATCGGCCGCAGGATCATCTGGCGCACCGTCGCCATCTTGTAGTTTTTGGCATTGTCGACCAGCACGTGGCGAATGAGGCCGGGGTCGTTGGCGATGACCAGCGGCCCGCCGATGCCGGTCACCGAAATCCAAGGCTGGTTGTAGGTCGGCTCGCCCCACAGTTCGAGCGGATTGCGATAGACGATGCGGATCATCTCCAGCGTCGAAGGCGGCGACGTGCGCGGCTTCGGCGCCGGCGGGACAAAGGGGGCGGGCTGACTGTCCATGGCGTGCTCCGCTGGTGAACTCAATGTAGTGGCTGGCAAGCCAAGCGTCCATGTTGCTGAACGGCAAGGGCGAAGCGCCCGCTCTCCGGAAATGTCACCGGGGCACAGGAGAGTAGATGATCGTCGGGAACAGGTCGGCCCGCTTTTGTGCGGCCGCTCTGTTCGCAAAACCGGTTCCACTTTTGGGTCCGATGCCGTGGCCCGCCAGGCGTGCTCTTCTTCCATTCGGAAATGCTTGCAAACCTTGGAAAAACCGCCTTTTGCACCTATATCTGGGCCATCAAGGACGCGCGATTCGGAGCCGATTTTTTGCGCTGGATGTGCGGCATCAATCAGACAGGTTTTCATGAGCGATCAGATCGACAACGCCAACGGCGCTGAGGCCGAGTACGGCGCCGATTCCATCAAGGTTTTGAAGGGCTTGGACGCCGTCCGCAAGCGGCCCGGCATGTATATCGGCGATACCGACGACGGCTCGGGCCTGCATCACATGGTCTATGAGGTCGTGGACAACGCTATCGACGAGGCGCTGGCCGGCCATGCCGACCTCGTCACGGTGACGCTGAATCCCGACGGTTCGGTGACGGTCATCGACAATGGCCGCGGCATTCCGACCGATATCCACACCGGCGAAGGCATTTCGGCGGCCGAAGTGATCATGACGCAGCTGCATGCCGGCGGCAAGTTCGACCAGAACTCCTACAAGGTGTCCGGTGGCCTCCACGGCGTCGGCGTCTCGGTTGTCAACGCGCTGTCGGCCTGGCTGAAGCTGAAAATCCGCCGCAACGGCCAGATCTACGAGATGAGCTTCTCGCATGGCAATGCCGACGGACCGCTGAGGGTCACCGGCAGCTATGAGCAGCGCAAGGTTGCCGGCACCTATGAGGGGCGCAGCGGCAGCGAGATCACCTTCTTTCCGTCGACCGAGACCTTCACCATGGTCGAGTTCGACTTCGGCACGCTGGAGCACCGGCTGCGCGAACTCGCCTTCCTGAATTCCGGCGTGCGCATCATTTTGACCGATGCCCGTCATGCCGACGTCGTGCGCCATGAGCTGCATTATGATGGCGGGCTCGAGGAGTTCGTCAGATATCTCGACCGCGTCAAGAAGCCGCTGATCGACAAGCCGATTGCTATCAGGGCCGAGCGCGACGGTATCACCGTCGAAGTCGCCATGTGGTGGAACGACAGCTACCACGAGAACGTGCTGGCCTTCACCAACAACATTCCGCAGCGCGACGGCGGAACGCATCTTGCCGGTTTCCGCGGCGCGCTGACGCGCCAGATTACCGGCTATGGCGAATCCACGGGCCTCACCAAAAAGGAGAAGGTGGCGCTGATCGGCGACGATTGCCGCGAAGGACTGACGGCCGTGCTGTCGGTCAAGGTTCCCGACCCGAAATTCTCCTCGCAGACCAAGGACAAGCTGGTCTCGTCCGAAGTCCGTCCGGTGGTGGAAGGGCTCGTCAACGAGGCGCTCGGCACCTGGCTCGAAGAGCACCCGACCGAGGGCAAGGTTGTCATCGAGAAGGTCATCCAGGCGGCAGCGGCGCGCGAAGCCGCGCGCAAGGCGCGCGACATCACCCGCAAGAGCTCGCTCGGCGTCACTTCGCTGCCCGGCAAGCTGGCCGACTGCCAGGAACGCGACCCGGCGAAGTCCGAAATCTTCATCGTCGAGGGCGACAGCGCCGGCGGCTCGGCCAAGGGCGGCCGTTCGCGCCAGAACCAGGCCATTCTTCCGCTGCGCGGCAAGATCCTCAACGTCGAGCGGGCCCGGTTCGACCGTATGCTCGGCTCCGACATGATCGGCACGCTGATCACGGCGCTCGGCACCTCGATCGGCAAGGACGAGTTCAACGCAGACAAATTGCGCTACCACAAGATCATCCTGATGACCGACGCCGACGTCGACGGCGCCCACATCCGCACCTTGCTGCTGACCTTCTTCTTCCGGCAGATGCCGGAGCTGATCGAGCGCGGGCATCTCTACATCGCCCAGCCGCCGCTCTACAAAGTGACGCGCGGCAAGAGCTCGCAATACATCAAGGACGAAAGCGCCTTCGAGGAATTCCTGATCGGCTCAGGACTGGAAGAGGCGTCGCTTGCGCTCAGCACCGGCGAGGTGCGGGCCGGGCAGGACCTGCGCAGCGCCATCGACGATGCGCTGGCAGTGCGCCAGCTCATCAACGGGCTGCACACCCGCTATAACAGAGGCGTGGTCGAGCAGGCGGCGATCGCCGGCGCGCTCAATCCGGATGTCTTCGTCGATCTCGGCCGGGCCAACGCGATGGCCGAGCGTGTCGCCCGGCGCCTCGACATCATCGCCGAGGACACCGAACGCGGCTGGACCGGCCGCATGTCGACCTCAAACGAAGGGGTCGGCGGTTATGTGTTCGAGCGCACGGTGCGCAGCGTCAAGGAGTTCGCGCATCTCGATCTGGCGCTGATCAATTCGGCCGACGCCCGCCAACTCGACCGCTATGCGCCGCGCCTAGCGGAAGTCTATGGCGAGCCGCCGGTGCTGCGCCGCAAGGATGTGTCCGAAACCATCTCGGGACCGCTGGCGCTGCTCAATGCCGTGTTTGCCACCGGCCGCAAGGGCCTGACCATGCAGCGCTACAAGGGCCTCGGCGAAATGAATGCCGAGCAGCTCTGGGAGACCACGCTCGACCCGAATGTGCGCTCGCTTTTACAAGTCAAGGTCAATGACGCCACCGATGCGGACAGTCTGTTCTCGCGGCTGATGGGCGACGAAGTCGAGCCCAGGCGCGAGTTCATCCAGGAAAACGCGCTGTCGGTCGCCAACCTGGATATTTAAAGCCCAAGCAGCTGCTCAGCTTCGGACACTTAAGGTATTGGTAGGCCCAGGCCCACCAACGATCCCTGCTGCGTCGCAACAAAGGATCATGAGGGCCGGTCGGAACGGAAGAGCATCCAAGGCATTGTAATCGATCACAATCGCCGCAGGAGGCACTCATGGGACGTGGCATTTTGCTCTGGCTTCTCGGAGTCCCGATTCCGATCATTATTCTCATCATGCTTTTCGCACGTTAGGGGGCTGACATGCAGTCAACCCTAACGGCTGTCGACGTTTCCGCACCGACGGAATCCTCTTCTACCGCTGTCAGCTGGGGGCCAATCGTGGCCGGCGCCTTTGCTGCCTCGACGCTAACATTGATCCTGATGCTGCTCGGCTCCGGGCTCGGGCTGACGATGGTTTCGCCGTGGTCCGGCTTGAGCACCTCAGTCACAACTTTCGCGGCCTCCACGGCTGCGTGGCTGATCATCGTGCAGTGGCTGTCGTCGGCCCTAGGCGGTTATCTTGCCGGGCGCCTACGCACCAAATGGGTCGGCGTCCACACCGATGAGGTCTTTTTCCGCGATACCGCACACGGCTTCCTCGCCTGGGCGCTTGCAACGTTGCTCGTCGCCGGTGTGCTCGGCTCGGCGCTCTCCGCAGCTGTCGGAACCGGCGTCCACGCCGCTTCGACAGTCGCGTCGGGCGCGGCAATGGGCGCTTCGGCAGGTGCTACCGCAAACGCCGGAGACGCCGCGACCGACAACGCAACGTCGTACTTCGTCGATGCGTTGTTCCGCCCGGCCGATGCGGCCAGGCTTGCTGCCGCCAACCCGGAGAGCGATGCGGCGGCGACGGCGCAGGCCTCGCGCATTTTGATCGCGAGCGCAGCAGCAGGCGAAGTGTCAGCCGACGACAAGACCTATCTGTCGCAGTTGGTAGCCGCCCGCACCGGGCTGTCGGAACCCGATGCCAGGGCCCGTGTCGATGCCGTGCTTGCCAGGGTCGAAGAGGCGAAGGTCCAGGCCCAGCAGGCTGCCGATACCGCCAGGAAAGCCGGTGCCACCTTCGCGCTGCTTGGCGCTCTGTCCCTGGTCGTCGGCGCTTTCATCGCAAGCGCCGCAGCAGCACTTGGGGGCAGGCAGCGCGACGACGAGGAGGCGGTCTTCCTGACCGACCGTTGATCGGTGCTTGAGGGGTTCTATCGACGCCGAGACTTTCCCCGGCATCGACCGGTTGTTTTAACGACGTCATCGCCATGAACTGCGCGCTGATTCGCCCAAACGAGCGTGGCCCTATCTTCCGGCAGAAGTCGTCGGTGCCGGCTGGCTTGGCTCCAGTTTGCGGCCGAGATCGACGCCCTCACGCAGCACGTCGATATGCGAGCGCCGCGGGGTGCCGGCGGCAGGCTGCTGGTCCTCCACACCGAATCCAGGATTTTTTGCCCAGGTGCGGGTGGCACACCGCGTACCGTTACTGACTTTGGGTTCAACCTATTCAGGTTGGGCTGAGCGTCCCCCGATACGCCACGATCAGGCCGATCAGCGGCATCGAAATTTCCACATCGAAGCAGAATTGCCCGTCCCGTTCCGTTTCGAAGCTCGAGCCTTTGGGAAGGAGGAAGCCGGGCATTGGAATACCCAGCAGCGACCATCGTCTCGGAACCAGGGTCAGACGATCGCCGTCCACCACCAGAGCCAACGCGAAGGACGCGATCCCAAACCGTTCCATCAGAAGATGCTGGTCCCTCCCAGTGCCGGCCGACTGAATCGAAGAAAAACACTTGCCGTCGAAACTTCGCATCCAGTGTTCAGAGCCGTTCTCGGGCGAAAATGTCACCGTGACCGGCACCCGTGGCGCAGCTTTCGGGAAGCCGACAAGCGCCGCCACGAACGCGGCCGCCGGGCGGCGACCGCGTCGTACCTCGGCGAAGCCCGTCCATTGGCGGGTGGCGGTGCTGCCATGCAACTCCTGAAGGCGCGGAGCAAGTGAGGAGAAGGCGGATCCGAGAATCCCGCAGTACAGGGGCGCAACATTCTCGTGTCCCCGAAACCCGGTGAATATCTTCCGGCTTTGGAACAGCGCCTCATAGTCGGCAAGCTCAAGGGCGCGGACCCCGGACCGTGCTCCGGCCTCCGGACGAGTGCCCGTCAGCAATTTACGGATGATCGCTTCGATGGCCATCGATGGGATGTATGGCCCGTCATCCCCTTCGGCCAAAAGATGCCAGCTCCGTTCGGCGTCCTGCCCATCCGTGGTGCCGTACGCGCTGACGAACATACCGCCGCGATGCTCGCCAAAACGCATTCGGTTGAGCACCGCGTAGAAGAGACGCGAGAAAGGTTCCAGCGACGAGAGCCTGAACCTCGCGCGCGCCTTCGCCAGGAGGTTGAGTGTCCGGTGCAAGAATTCCGGGACTGGCCCGGCTCCCATCCAGATATCGGTCATTGAGGGATGCTCGGGCGGGATGACCTGCAAGTCCGGCACGTCCACCAGCGAGAAACGGATGTTCCGGAGCGGCAGCCGGCCCGGCACCGCGATGGTGAAGCGCATGCTTTCAGCCAGAGCGATGCCATGCGATTGCACCCCATGTCGTCGCAGCTTCACCGGAGCGCCGGCATAGCCCACCACCGCACGCATGACGTTGAGGCCGATTCCGGCATAGGGCGAAGGAGCGATGCCGCCTTTCACAGAGACGATGTCCATCGTCTTCGCCATCTCGCGCAGGACGGCGGCGGTCAGCACAGGAAAGCTGCTGATGCCCGATAGAATGAATATGCCTGCGTCCTTTGCTTGCGCGTCGAACTGAGGCACGCCGAACACAAAGTCGGCGGCGTCGGCAAAGTCGAGATAGTCGATGCCAGCGTCGATGCAGGCCGAAATCACACGATAGCGATTGGTCCCATAATGTTGGAACGGCCCGGACGCGTCGACGACCAGATTGGGCCGTTGCGCGCGCACGCCGGCCACAATTTCTACGCGATCAAGCGCAAGCGGCCGAACCCGGGCCTGCCCTCTGTAGCGCGCGCAGAACGCCTCGGCACGAGAGAAGTCGCGGCCGCAGATGATGAGTTCAATCTCCGCTATGTCGGATAGAAGTTCCGCCAGGCGCCCGCCGAAAACGCCGGATCCGCCCAGGATCAGGATGTTCATGCGTGCTGCACTCTCTTGGCTCACAGAAGTCTGTCTCCATGTTCCGGCGGTATTGGCATGCTCCGGCGCGCCAATCCGCTTTATGCTTCGGGTCGTTCCAGTTTTCGGCCGAGATCGACGGCGTCACGCAGCACGCCGATATGAGAGCGCGGCGGCGTGCCGGCGGCTGCCGCGACCTCGACGCCGGTCGCCTTCAGCGACCAGTAGAGCCTGTGCGTGAAGATGCGGCCAAGCGAACTGCGCAGCTCGATCTGAATGTTCTCCACGCCGGGGCCGAAATTCTCCGCCATCGGTCCTGAGATCGGGTCGCCGGTCAGCCACCCATTGCCCCTGTCGAAGATGTTGGTCCAGCGCGTCGCGGCAAACACCGCACCGTGATGCACCGCCCGCTGCGGCTTGCCCGAACGGCTGCGCCCTTCCTGGTAGAGGACGGTTCCACCGGCCGCCGTGTCGGCGATTGGCGGACATGCCGAGAACAGCCGCTCAGCGATGCCGCGCCTGAATTCGGCGAGATTGTAGGTCACCAGAAATTCGCTGTGGGTCAGCGGACTGCCGAGCGTGACGAAATCGCTGATCTTCCAAGGCAATGGATGATCGGCGTCGCTGGCGCAGAGGTTGCGGTAGAGTTCCCATTGGGCGCGCCGGAATCCGGAAAAATCGTCCAAGCTGTCCGGCCAAGCAGAACCATCTGACTTGAGCGTCGACTTGTCGACGGCGCGGATCGCTTTCAGTCTCGCCTTGTCGCGGGCGGCTTCCAGCTTTCGTGGCCTGAAATCGGCCCACAATATCTGCAGCAGATCGTAGGCGATAATCGATCCCAGGCTGTGCGAGACCAGAACGATGCGGTCGTAGCCGTCCAGCATGAGGCGCCTCAACAGCGACAAACCACGGTCGCGGACAAGCGCGCGCTTCTCGACTGTTGCCGCTTCAGCCCGTACATAGGCGGCCACATCACCGAAATAAGGAAGACCGAACCGGTCCACCGACCAGACGACGAACGAGGCCAGGATCGTGACGAGCATGCCCGTGGTCCAGTAAATATGCCCTCGCAAGGTCGAGGTTGCGAGCACGAATGCCGCGCCCAGGACTGCTATGACGGCCAGAAGGGTGACGACATAGAGCCCGCGGGCGTCGCGCGGAATGTCGGCGGGCTTGCGCCAGAGCAGATTCGTCACCCAGGCGGCAAGCCGGCTCCGCGTCGTGCCTTGCGTGATGTCGGCCCAGTAAAGCTCGTAGAAATCAGTGCGGCGGCCATCGACATCATAAGGGGTGGTGATCCGGCGAAGTTCGTGCGAGTTCGTCCGGCTGTCAGGCGTGATCCAGCTCTGGTTGATCTTCTCGCCGCCTGGGTTGGCCGGATCCGCGACTTGGGCATAAAACGGCGCGCGGGCGGGATCATGGCTCCAAACAGCCTGAACAAATTCCCTCAGCGTGCCCATCGGTCGCTGTTCGCCCATGCCATGCACGATGACCACGGCCTGGCTGAGCTTGCGCGGCGCCTTTCCGGGGGCCGGCAGGCTGGCCTTCGCGGGCGAGCCGGACTTGGTCGGCGAAGCGACAGGCTGGGGGCCAGACACCGGTGCCTCCGTTGGTGACAAATCTGTCCATCGGAACAGAACTTGCCCATCGTAGTGCTGAATCCGAAGCAAGTGCAAAAAGCGTCGCAGATATCTGTCGCAAATCGCCGACTTTGCGGGAGGGTTTTGCGACAGGAATTTGTTGAAGAGTTCAACGCTGGCGATTTTGTCGCGAAACTTAGGACTGTGACTTCCGGCGCCGTTTGTCGCGCCGCCATGAAGCATCGGCAAGCCGCCGTTGCCGACAGCCGCCTGATCCGCTACTCCGTCCTCCCGGGCAGCACGTCGTTCAATCCCGCAAGTCAGGCATAGCGCCTGCTTCACAGCCAGTACGAAAGAGAACGCATATGCCTCATAACCCCACCTCCGCCAGCCACGCGGCTTCAAGCGCGCCGCGCATCCGCGACTGGTCGCTGTCCTGGCAGATCGGGGCGGTCGTCCTGGGAACCGTATTTCTGGCGCTGGCGTCTTACATCGACGTGCCTATGGTTCCGGTGCCCGTGACCATGCAGACCTTTGCGGTCACCCTGATCGGTGCGGTCTACGGCTGGAGACTCGGCGCGGCCACGATCGTTGCATGGTTGGTCGAAGGCGCGATCGGGTTGCCGGTTTTATCTGGGGGCGCTGCCGGTGCGCATCACTTTGTCGGCCCGACCGCCGGATACCTCTTTGCCTTCCCCGTGGTCGGCGCGCTCACGGGATGGCTGGCGGAGCGCGGCTGGAACGGCAACCGCCCCTGGCTGGCGTTCGTCTCCATGCTCCTGGGCAACGCGCTTTGCCTCGTGCTGGGCGCGGCATGGCTTTCCGTCGCCATTGGCATCGAACAGGCAATTGTCCACGGCGTCGCGCCGTTCCTGATCGGCGGGGCGCTCAAGTCGGCATTGGCCGCGGTGACGCTCAAGCTCATGACCCGCGCGCAAAAATGACCGTTCGGCTGCGGCCGCACCATCTCCTTTGCCTGCTGACTTACGCAGGCAAGGGTTACAGCGCTGCGTTCGTCGCCAATTTCGACGCGATCGCGGCTCGGCTCTCCGCAGGCGAACACATGCTGATCGTCTCCGGGCCTGACGATATTTGCGCGCCCCTGCTCGGTGAGGCGGAGCCGCACTGCCTTCGCGACAGCGTGACGGAGCGCGACCGTCAGGCGGCGGCCAGTGTTGGTACGCTTCTGGGGTACTCGATTGCCGAGGACATGGAACTTCAGCTCCATCCCTCGGTTCTGCGAACTATGCGCGATGCGTTCTCTTCGGGCCGTACCCGGGGTGCTTGCGGCGGGTGCGAGTGGTTTGACCTTTGCAGTTCAATCGCCGCGTCAGACTATGGAACGGTGGCGCTCCGGTGAAAGGCAACGCTCGCAGTGGGACGATTGTCGGGGTCGCCAACCCGGATCAATGATCCATGGCCTTGACAATCTCTTCGGTCATCTTCTTGGCGTCGCCCAAGAGCATCATGGTGCCGTCCTTGTAGAACAGCGTGTTGTCGATGCCGGCATAGCCGGAGCCGAGCGAGCGCTTGACGAACAGACAGGTGCGAGCCTTGTCGACGTCGAGGATCGGCATGCCGTAGATCGGCGACGACTTGTCGTCGCGGGCGGACGGGTTGGTGACGTCATTGGCGCCGATGACATAGGCGACGTCGGCCTGCGCGAATTCGGAGTTGATGTCCTCGAGCTCGAACACTTCGTCGTAAGGCACGTTGGCTTCGGCCAGGAGCACGTTCATGTGGCCGGGCATGCGGCCGGCGACCGGGTGAATGGCGTACTTCACGTCGACGCCATTGGCCTTGAGCTTGTCGGCCATCTCGCGCAGCGCATGCTGCGCCTGGGCGACCGCCATGCCGTAGCCAGGCACGATGACAACCTTCTGCGCGTTCATCATCAGATAGGCGGCATCGTCGGCGGAGCCCTGCTTGACCGTGCGCTCGATGCCGTCGTCGGCAGTGGCGGAAGTCTCGCCGCCGAAGCCGCCGAGGATGACCGAGATGAACGACCGGTTCATGCCCTTGCACATGATGTAGGACAGGATCGCGCCGGACGAGCCGACCAGCGCGCCGGTGATGATCAGCGCCAGATTGCCCAGTGTGAAGCCGAGTGCCGCAGCCGCCCAGCCCGAATAGGAATTCAGCATCGAGACGACCACCGGCATGTCGGCGCCGCCGATCGGGATGATGAGCAGGACGCCAAGGACAAGCGACGCCGCCACGATCAGCCAGAACACCAGCTTGGACTCGGTGGTGACGAGCAGCACGATCAGCACGATCAGCCCGATGCCGAGGGCGGCGTTGATGAAATGGCGGCCACCGATCATGATCGGCTTGCCCGACATGCGGCCGTCGAGTTTTAGGAAGGCGATGACCGAGCCGGTGAAGGTGATGGCGCCGATGGCGACGCCGATGCTCATCTCGATCAGCGCCTGGGCGTGGATGTCGGCGACCGTGCCGATGTCAAAACTTTCCGGAGCATAGACGGCGGCAGCCGCCACCATGACGGCGGCAAGGCCAACCAGCGAATGGAAGGCGGCGACCAGCTGCGGCATCGAGGTCATGGCGATGCGCCGTGCAGTGACCGCGCCGACCGAGCCGCCGATCAAAAGACCGAGCACGATGAGGCCGAAGCCTCCCGCCGAAGGGGTCGCCAGCGCCAGCGTGGTGGCAATGGCGATGCCCATGCCGATCATGCCGTACATGTTGCCCTGGCGGCTCGTGGTCGGATGCGACAGGCCGCGCAATGCCAGGATGAACAGAATGCCGGAGACCAGATAGAGGAAGGAGGCGAAGTTGGCGTTCATGGCGCTCTACTTGTCCTTCTTCTTGTACATCGCCAGCATGCGCTGGGTGACGAGAAAGCCGCCGAAGATGTTGACCGAGACCAGCATCAGCGCGACGAAACCGAAGCCGGTGGCGATGCCGGACGCCGAGATGCCGACGGCAAGCAGCGCGCCGACGACGATGACTGAGGAAATGGCGTTGGTGACGGCCATCAGCGGGGTGTGCAGCGCCGGCGTCACCGACCAGACGACGTAATAGCCGACGAAGATCGCCAGCACGAAAATGGCGAAGCGGAAGACGAACGGATCGATCGCCCCGCCGGACAGCGCGTGCGCGGCGTCGCCCGCCGCATCTGTGCCGCCTGGAGCTGTGGCCAGATCCTGCACCGCGAGACGGACGGCGGCGGTCGCCTGGTCGAGTTGGTCGAGGGCTTTCTGCAAGGTCTGGTCCATCACGCGATCCCTTTCGACTTATTGGCGGGCGATTTGGGTGCGGCAGCTTTCCTGGATGCGGCAGTTTTCTTTGGCAGGGCTGGATTTTTTGCAGCGGCGGGCTTCGCAGGCTCGGCCGAGGCGATCATCACCGCCGGCTTGCCGGCGAAGGCCGGATGCACGACTTGGCCGCCATCGGTCAGCATCGTCGCCTTGGCCAATTCGTCGTCCCGGTTGATGGCAAGCGTCTTGGTGGTCTTGTCGACCAGCGTCTCGAGGAACGCAAAGAGGTTCCTTGCGTAGAGCAGCGAGGCGGAGGCAGCGACGCGGCCCGGCACGTTGAGATGGCCGACGATTTTCACGCCGTTGGCCGTGGTCACCACCTGCCCGGGCACGGCACCCTCGACATTGCCGCCGCGCTCGACCGCCAGGTCGACGATCACCGAGCCCGGCTTCATCGAGGCGACCATCGCGGCCGAAACGAGCTTCGGCGCCGGACGGCCGGGAATCAGCGCCGTGGTGATGACGATGTCCTGCTTGGCGATGTGCTCGGCAGTCAGCGCGGCTTGCTTGGCCTGGTATTCCCTGGACATTTCCTTGGCGTAGCCGCCAGCCGTCTCGGCCGCCTTGAACTCCTCGTCCTCGACCGCCAGGAACTTTGCGCCGAGCGAGGCGACCTGTTCCTTGGCGGCGGGACGCACGTCGGTGGCGGTGACCACGGCACCGAGACGACGCGCAGTAGCGATCGCCTGCAGGCCGGCGACGCCGACGCCCATGACGAAAGCTTTCGCCGCCGGCACCGTGCCCGCCGCCGTCATCATCATCGGCAGCGCCCGGTCATATTCGGCAGCCGCATCGATCACCGCCTGGTAGCCGGCGAGGTTGGCCTGACTGGACAGGACGTCCATTGATTGGGCGCGCGTGATGCGCGGCATGAACTCCATCGAGAAGGCGGTGACGCCGGCCCTTGCCAGTGCATCGACGGCAGCATCGTTGCCATAGGGATCCATGATGGCGATGACGGCACTGCCCGGGCGATAGGCCTTCAGCTCCGCCCCTTCAGGCCGGCGCACCTTCAGCACCACATCAGCCTTGGCGACATCGCTGGCCTTACCGATCACAGCGCCGGCCTTGGCGAACTCCTCGTCGGGAATGCGCGATGCCGTGCCGGCGCCGCTTTCGACGATGACGTCAAACCCCAGCCCCGCCAGCCGCTTCACCGTGTCGGGCGAGGCAGCAACGCGTGGCTCGTTCGCATCGAGCTCACGAGGGATGAAAACCGTCTGTCCCACCGCATGATCCTTTCGGCTGGAACCTGTCTGCGCAGGACGCCGACCGAACTTCCGGCGATGTCGCGGGCAAGGGGATTTTGAAGAATTTACCGGAGAATGAAAGCGCCGACGGCGAGGATCAGAACGAACAGGACAAAGCCCGAGAAGAAGCCGCCCGCAAAGAAACCGAAAGCCATTGCCAGAAGCACGGCGGCGCAAAACAGCGACCCGTATTTGGCGAGCATGATAAAGCCGGCATAGGTGCGGTCGTGCTCGGCATAGTCCATCTTCGCGCCTAGTTCGACAGGACCGGTCGGCGAGTGATCAGCCATAGGAATACCCCTTCGAAGACATCTTTCAGGCACATAGCGAAAAGCCAGGCCGAGGGCAATGGCGCTATTGCCGCATCGCTGGAGACAACAGCCTCAAAAGAAAATTGGAGCCGCCAGATGCAGGATTTCGTTTCGGAGGCGCTCGCGGCTGCCGCCCTCGCGCTTGCTTTCCGGCTACCGCGCCTGCCGACATTTTTCAGCCGGCGAGTTGCGGAAACAGCCCAAGCAGGCCGACGACGATCAGGTAGAGCGCGACGATGTAGTTGAGGAGTCGCGGCATCACCAGGATCAGCACGCCGGCAATCAGCGAGATCAACGGAGTGAGCGCGAGCGTGGGAATGGTCATGTCGGGTTCCTCTCTATAGAATTTCCGCCGAAGCGACGCAGATTGACGTCGCCCACGCACCACCGGCGCGCCTCCCAGAAACCAGAAGCGGCCTGAAAGTTCCAGCCGCGCTTTAAATTTGCCAATTGTCAGGCGGCTTCGCGGTAGTATTTGGCGGTCGGCAGAATGGTCAGCGGCGCGAGTTCACCGGCACCAGGTGTCTCAAACAGCATGCGCTGTTCCATCGGCGTCGACCGGAAGAATGGGAACCGGGAGAAAGACCGTTCGCGAATGGCGCTGACGTCGGCTCGGTAGAGCACGACCTTGTAATTCAGGCCCGGATAATTGCGTAACTCGCCAATTTGCTCGGAACAGTAAATGCGACGATAGAAGCCTGCATGTTCCGGGCGGATGGTGGAGAGACAATAAGGCGCGTCGAAGTAGAAGCATGCCATGCCAGCGAGGCGCAGCGTCAGATACGGAATTTGCGGATGGACCCGCGACCAGTCCGGATCGGCGGCAAAGCGGCTGGGATCGGCAAAATGCAGACCAGACGCCAGCATGGGGCGCAATATGTCGCCATAAACCGTCGTGGAAGGCGACTGCGGCGTGGCGCTGCAGGCATGGTGAATACGCAGCGTACTGACCAGAACGCCGTCGATATAGATTCCGAACTTGGAGCAATTGGCCGCTTCGTCGAGCTCGTCATGCACAATATGGTCGGGATTCTCCGGGACCATATCGCTCAGACGGTAAGATTTGTAGCGCAACCTGTAAATGTCTTCGAGATCTTCGCCCTTGTCGCAGCGGCGATATTCCGTCCGCTCGAGCATCGCCGAGACGTTCCTGGCAAAGCCGGACATATCGTCAGACGCATTAGTCCCGTCCGCACCCGCCGCCTGGCGAGGCGAAGTCAACTCGACAATCATCAACTCGTTCCCCGCAACTGCCGCCGCGATCAACACTACGATAGGGCCGTATGATGTAAAGATGAAAACAAGATAGAAATCATTTACCGGCTATTAAGGTTAATAATCGGCAGAATTATACTGAAGTACCAGGTCTTCCGGCGAATTCAGCGATGCGTCGCCTCGCTGGCCGTCTTGATGTCCTTGGCGAAGGGCCAGACCGTACTCGCCATCGTTTCGATGCCGGATGCGCTGAGCGCCGAGCCGAACAGGAACCCCTGAACCAGGTCCGGCTTGACCTGCAAGGCCAGGATCTTGAGCTGCTCGAAAGTCTCGACGCCCTCGACAGTCACCGAAAGCCCCAGCGGCCGTGACAGATTGACGATGCCCTTGAGCAGTTCGAGCGAACGGCTGTTCTGGGTGACGTCCATCAGGAATGAACGGTCGATCTTGATCTTGTCGAGCGGCAGTTTGTGGAGATAGCTCAGGCTCGAATAGCCGGTGCCGAAATCGTCGAGCGCGATGCGCACGCCAAGCCGCTTCAATTCCTCGATATACTGACGCGTCAGCGACTTGTCGTCGAGCAGCGCCGTCTCGGTGACCTCGATCTCCAGACGGCCGGCGGCGAGGCCGGAGCTGGCGAGCGCATCGCGAACCTTTTGCACAACGTCGCGGTTGCGAAAGTCCTTGGCCGAGAGATTGACCGAGACACTGGTCCGTGCTGGCCATTTGGCGCATTCGATGCACGCTGCATGCAGGACGAAGGTGCTGATCTCGGAGATGATGCCCATTTCCTCCGCCAGCGGAATGAAGATGCTGGGCGAGATCGGTCCGAGATCGGGGTGGTCCCAACGGCACAGCGCCTCGCAGCTGGCTATGCGCATCGTGCTCATCGCCACGATCGGCTGGTAAACCACCCGCAACCCCTTGCTTTCCACCGCAGTGCGCAGATCCGCCTTCATCAGCTGACGGCTGCGGAAAGCGGCATCCATCGATGCCTCGAACAGCCGCCAGGTGTTCTTGCCGAGTTCCTTGGCCTTGTAGAGCGCCAGGTCCGCCTTGACGATCATGGCGTCGACATCGGTATCCCTGACCCGCGACAGCACCGCGCCACCGCTGGCCTGGATACGCAGTCCGTGGCCGGCGACGTCGACCTCGCCCTGCAGTTCAATGAAAATCCCGTCGATTTGGCTGGTCAGGTGGCTCTCGTCCTCAACGCGGTCGAAGAAGGCCATGAACTCGTCGCCGCCGAAACGGCTGATGGTGACGCCTGGTCCGGCGATCGCTGCCAGCCGCTCCGCGACGGCGTAGATCAATCCGTCGCCGACCGGGTGGCCAAGCGTGTCGTTGACGCTCTTGAAGTCGTCGAGGTCGAGCACGGCGAGCCCGCAGAGACGCTCGAGGTCACCGGATGCCATGGCCTCTCCGATCAGCTCGTGGAAATAGGCGCGGTTGGGCAGGCCGGTGAGGCTATCGTAGCGCGCCATGAAGCGGATCTTGCCTTCTGCCTCGACGCGGGCCGTCACATCCTCGAAGGTGATGACGCCCAGTTCCTGGCTGCCCTCACGCGCCGAGAACTCATAGTGCTGCCCGTTCGCGAGCGAGACGAGAACCTTGCGGTCGCGGCCCTCGCGCAGGGCGCGCGTAAGCTGGGCTTCGATGTAGCGGCAGTCCTTCGGCGCCAGCATGCCGCCGGCAACGCCGCGCATCAGCAGGCCGTGGATCGATCGCCCGAGCAGCGCGTCGGGCGACTTGAGCGACATCAGATGCGCGGCTTCGGCGTTGGCCACCACCACCCGGCCGTCAGGGCCGAGCATGACAAGCCCGTGCGACATGGTGTTCAGCGCCCGATTGAAGCGCTGGGCGAGACGGTTCGCCTTCTTCTCTTCGGACAAAGCGGCGAAAAGCACCTCCCTGACCACATCGGCGAAGCGTTTGATCGCGAATAGGAAGGGAGCCGACATCAGACCGAGGATCACATGGTAGACATCGCCACGCAGGATAAAGCCCAGCGAGATCGACCACGTCATGGTCATGATGAAGATCATGACCATCCTCGGGGAGCCGTAATTGCGGCCGGCGATCGCCGTGGCGGACGCCAGCGTAACGCAGACAGCGGCGATTTCGGCATAGTTGTCATGCGCCAAGTAGATGCCGGCGAAACAGAAGGCGCCCAGCATTAAACCATGCATGGAGCCGTAGAAAATGTAATCATTTTCGCGGCGGCGCGCCTCCTCCCAATTCCTGGGTGACGGGGCGTGGCGGTATTTTCTGATGTTACGCAGGCGCAGAAATGCGACGATCAGAAATCCGGCGACCACCGCAATATAGATCGGATCCCTGGTCTTCCAGTAGACCAGCGCGACCAGCAGGGTTTGGGCAAAGAATCCAATCGAAAGCGTCAGGCTGTCGCGGAACAGAGTTTCCACGAACGGAATGTAGACGTCGACCGGGATCTCGTTTTTTCTTTTCAGATTCACGCCTGAGTCCCACCCTGGGGAGGCAAGCTGTGTCACATCAGCCTTAAGAAAGATTTAGAGAGGCGGTTCCGGGCCTCACCATCAGGTCGGCTAACGCCAGGGAAGCTACCCTTCAGGTAAACAAGACATCGATCACTCGGCGGCCTGGAGTTCCGGCCGAGCCGGTGTCTTCGCCAGGCGATCGACCAGCCTCAGGCGCTCGCCGGCGGCCTTTTCGGCGCTGGCCCGCCTGACGTGACCATAGCCGCGAATGAGCGCCGGCACTGAGGCAAGCGCTGCCGCGGCCTCGACCTTGCCTGGCACCAGCGCGCCGGCGACAAGCTCCAGGTCGGCCTCGTACTGCGCAAGAAGCTGCCGTTCCATACGCCTTTCGGAGCTGTAGCCGAACACATCAAAGACCGTGCCGCGCAAGCCTTTCATCGCTGCCAGCAGGCGGAACCCCTTCATCATCCAGGGACCGAAGCTCGACTTCCTCGGCTTGCCGTCCTTGCCGCGCCTGGCCATGATCGGCGGCGCGAGATGGAATTCGAGTTTGTCGTAGCTCTGGAACTGCTTGCCCAGTTCAGCGGCAAAGGAGCCATCGGTGTAGAGCCTTGCCACCTCGTATTCGTCCTTGATCGCCATCAGCTTGAACAGGTTCCTCGCGGCGGCTTCGGTCACATCAGTCGAATCGGGCGCCACGCTGGCTTCGGCCTTGCGCAGCACGGCCACTCTGTCGGCATAGCGCTTGCCATAAGCGGCGTTCTGATAGGCGGTGAGGAAGGCGACGCGGCGGGCAATGACGTCATCGAGCGTCTCGGCGACAGCGGTGTTCTGTGCAGCCGTGCCCGGCTGGACGACGAGGGCGCGCACGAAATCCGGCTGGTGGGCGGCGCGGCGGCCCCAGCGGAAGGCTGAGACGTTCATCGCCACCGACTGGCCGTTGAGCTCGATCGCCTTTTCGACTGCCTCGGCAGACAGCGGCAAGCCGCCATGCTGAAAGGCGAAGCCGAGCATGAACATGTTGGCGCCGAGCGAGCTGCCGAACAGCGCGGTGGCGGTGCGGGTGGCATCGAAAAAATGCGCCTTGTCGTCGCCGGCGGCAGTGCGGATCGCCTTTTTCAGCCGCTCAACGGGCAGCGAGAAATCGGCCGACCGGGTAAACTCGCCGGGCATGATCTCCGCGGTGTTGGCGAGGAAGATCGTGTGGCCTTCGCGCACCGCGGCGAGCACCTTTTGGGCGCCCGACACGACGAGGTCGCAGCCAAGCACAAGGTCTGCCTTGCCGGCCGAAACGCGGATGGCATGGATATCGTCCGGGCTGCGCGCGATGCGGACATGGGTGAACACCGAGCCGCCCTTCTGGGCAAGGCCGGCCATGTCGATCATGCCGCAGCCCTTGTCTTCGAGATGAGCCGCCATGCCAAGCACCGCGCCGATGGTGACGACGCCGGTGCCGCCGACGCCGTCGATGATCGCCGCCCAGCCTTGGTCGCCGAGCGGGAATTCCGCGGGCGCGGGCACGCCGTCGAGCGGATCGGTGGTGCCGGCCATACCCTCGGCCTTCCTGATCTTGGCGCCATGCACGGTGACGAAGGACGGACAGAAGCCGTTGATGCAGGAGAAATCCTTGTTGCAGCTCGACTGATCGATCTTGCGCTTGCGGCCGAATTCGGTCTCGACCGGCTGGATCGACACACAATTCGACTGCACCCCACAATCGCCGCAGCCTTCGCAGACCAGTTCGTTGATGAAGACGCGCTTGTCGGGATCGGGGAAGGTGCCGCGCTTGCGGCGGCGGCGCTTTTCGGCGGCGCAGGTCTGGTCGTAGATCAGCACGGATGTGCCTCTGACCGCGCGCAATTCGCGCTGCACGAGGTCGAGGTCGTCGCGGTGATGGATGGTGGCGCCGGCGGGGAATTCGACCTTGCCGGTATATTTGGCCGGTTCGTCGGTGACGATGGCGATCCGCCCGACGCCCTCGGCCCGCACCTGCCTGGCAATCATGTCCACGGTCAGGCCACCCTCGTGCGGCTGGCCGCCGGTCATGGCGACGGCGTCATTGTAGAGGATCTTGTAGGTGATGTTGGCGTCGGTCGACAGCGCGAAGCGGATCGCCAGCGCGCCGGAGTGGTTGTAGGTGCCGTCGCCGAGATTCTGGAAGATGTGGTCGCGCTTCGAGAACGGCGCCTGGCCGACCCATTGCGCGCCCTCACCGCCCATGGCGGTGAAACCTACGGTGTCGCGATCCATCCACAGCGCCATGAAATGGCAGCCGATGCCAGCGGCGGCGAGCGAGCCGTCGGGCACCTTGGTCGAGGAATTGTGCGGACAGCCGGAGCAGAAGAAGGGCGTGCGCGAGGCAATGTCTGTTGTCTCGGCGAGCATCGCCTGGAACTGGCGAAGTTTCGCCACCCGCGCGGCGATCTCGTCCGACGGACCGATCGTCCGCAAGATTCTCTCGCCGAGCGCGATGGCGATGTCGTTGGGATCGAGCGCGCCCTTGGCCGGGAACAGCCCGTCGCCGCGCTCGTCTCTCTTGCCGACGATGACCGGGTGCATGGCGGTGCCGTAAAGGTTCTCGCGCAGTTGCACCTCGATCAGCGAGCGTTTCTCCTCGACGACGACGATGGTGTCGAGTCCGCGAGCGAAGTCGGCGATGTGCTGCAGGTCGAGCGGCCACGGGCAGCCAACCTTGAACAGCCTGATACCGATGCGGTTGGCGGCGGCTTCGTCGACGCCGATGTCTTCCAGCGCCTGGCGAACGTCGAGATAGCTCTTGCCGACGGTGACGATGCCAAGCTTCGGGCCACTGCCGCCGGAATAGACGATCCGATTCAGCCCGTTGGCGTGGATAAAGGCCGAAGCGGCGGCGCGTTTGTATTCATGCAGTCGCTCCTCCTGGCCGAGCATGTCGATCTCGTTGCGGATGTTGAGGCCGCCGGGCGGCATCTCGAAGTCCGGGACGACGATATCAAGCCGTTCGAGCGCGGCATCGACCGAAGCCGTCGATTCGATGTTGTCCTTGACGCATTTGATCGCCGCCCAGGTGCCGGCGAAGCGCGACATGGCAATGCCATAGAGCCCATAGTCGATGATCTCCTGGACCCCGGCCGGATTGAGGATCGGCACCATGGTGTCGACAAACAGGAACTCGGTCGCGTGCGCGTTGGTCGAGGATTCGGCCATGTGGTCGTCGCCCATCAGGGCGAGCACGCCGCCATGTCTTGACGAGCCGGCAAGATTGGCATGGCGGAAGACGTCGCCGGAGCGGTCGACGCCCGGTCCCTTGCCGTACCAGACCGAAAAGACGCCGTCATGCGTGCCCTCACCCAGCAATTCGGCCTGCTGCGATCCCCAGCAGGCGGTGGCCGCGAGTTCCTCGTTGAGGCCGGGCTGGAAGACGACGTCCGACTGGGCGAGCTGCTTCCTGGCCTTCCAAAGCTGCATGTCGAGGCCGCCGAGCGGCGAGCCGCGGTAGCCGGAGACGAAGCCAGCGGTGTTCAGGCCAGCCCGGCGGTCGCGCTCGCGCTGCATCAAAAGCATGCGGATGACCGCCTGCGCGCCGGAAAGGAAGACGCGCTCCTTTCGCAGGTCGAACTTGTCGTCGAGCGCGACATCATGCAGCGTCATCAGGCATTTCCTCTGCGGAGGCCGCAGTTCGAGCGCAGCCAACGTCGGAGTTGGAGGCTGCAGTGTTTCTCCCCTTGCCGGGCAGGTCAAACAAAATCGAAGATGCCAGGCGAGGCGCAACAAACGATCCGGTCCACGCCCGATTCTGTAAGAAACGCGCACCAATTGGTCCGTCAGCGCCAAGAAAATTCCGGCCGCGACCGATACCGGCGATGTTTGCGTCAGCCGGCCTTCGAACAGTCGGGCTTGGGCGCGCCCGGCAGCTTGCCGTCCGGATGACCGGCAAGCTCTGGATTGGGCGTATAGAGCTGATCGATGACCAGCGGCCGATCGGGCAGGACCGATTGGTCCTGCGTCGACATCAGCGTGGTGTCGATCTTCTGGAGGATTGCACCGTTGGCATCCTTGATGCTGATCGAGATCGCATAGGGCTTGTCCTTGACGATGCAAGAAAGCGCCGGGCTCTCCAGCGACACCTTGCCGAGCTTCGGCCAAATTCTCTGTTCGACGATCAGTGGCTCGCCGCCTGCTGGGTTCTGGAAGCTGGCGACCGCAACCTGTCCTTCCTCCATAGGCTGCAGCGGCCTCAGCGTGACGACAAAGGTTGCCCTTGCGAGGCGATAATTGAAGACGACCAGCCTGCCGGAAATCTCGAACAATCTGCCTTCGCCGTCCTTGCCGGTATCGCGGCAGGCGCCGAGCGTTGCCGCGGCCACGAGCATGGCGCCGACAACGATCAGGCGCAAGATTTTCCTAGACATTGGCGGTCCCTCTGGCTGCCGTTCGGCGGCGATAGTGGCGACTTGCCTTCTGGCGGTTGCCGCACACCGCCATGTCGCACCAACGACGGCTGGAATTGCGGCTTCGGTCGAGAAACAACCAGCTGCAATTGGGGCAGATCCTCAGCCTTGCGACGGTGTCAGCCTGCAGCAGCGACAGTGCGGAAACCGCCAGTGCCGCCTCGAAGGCGATGGGCGTCGCCGGCTCGCCGAACGGCCGTCCCGGCGCACCGATCTCGGTGCGGCCGTCCGCGAGACCGTCGGCGCAGGCCTTCAGGAAGCCAGGCAGATCGCCTGTAGTGACCGCGCCCTTCGACACCGCACGACGAAACAGCCGGTCGGTCGTCTCGCGGATCGCCAGCACGACCGGCGCGATCCTGCCCGGGAACGGCGCTTCGAGCCGCCTGCCGCCAAGCTCGGCGGCGCGAAAGACGCTTGCCGCGTCGGCGAAACGGGCGATCTCCGCCGGATCTTTGAACCGGTCGAAGGTTTTCCGGGGATCGCCGCGCAGCACGACGGTGTTCGCCGTGTCGAGCGCAAGAAGGCCGCCAGTGAAGCGGTGCGGGGTCCAGGAAACCGTCATGGGCGCCATTTCTAACCGATAAGCTGCGTTTGACAAGTTAGATTGCCGATGCAAATCTGCTTCGCACGGACGCGGTTCTCCGCGATCCAAGGACATTGGCATGCTCTATTTCTTCCAGCAGGTGCTGAACGGGCTGCATTCCGGCGCGCTCTATGCCCTGCTCGCCTTCGGCTATGTGCTGACCAACGGCATCCTGCACCGGACGAACCTCGCCTATGGGGCGCTCTTCGCCTTTTGCGGACAGACGATGATTCTCACCGCGGCCTTCGGCTATCAGGCCCTGTGGCTGACCCTGTTCGCGGCCGTCGCGCTCGGTATAGTCGCGGCGTTCCTGTATGCGGGGCTGATCAGCCATGTCCTGTCGCGCAGCATCTTCGAGCCGCTGGCCGACCGCACGCCCAATGCGATCGTGGTGACGACGCTGGGCATATTGCTGCTGCTGTCGGAGGCAAGCCGCATCGCCGCTGACACGCATGATCTGTGGCTGCCGCCAATGCTGGCCCAGCCCATCATTTTTGCGAACGGGGCCAACTTCAATGCCACCCTGACGCTTATCCAATTGCTCGACTGCGGGATCGTCGTGGCAACCATTGTGCTCGCCTCCTGGGCGTTCGCCCGCTCGAGTTTCGGCCGGCGCTGGCGCGCCGTGTCCGACGACCCCAAAGCCGCCGCCATGTGCGGCGTCGACGTGCGCGCGGTGTTTCGGCACGCGGTGCTCGCCGGCGGCCTTTGCGCGGCGCTGGCCGGTATCCTCGCCGGCCTCTACTATGGCAACATCAGCTTCGGCTCCGGCCTGGTCTACGGGCTGAAAATCCTGTTCGTGACGGCGGTGGGCGGCTATCTCTCGCCGTTGCGGGCAGCACTTGGCGCTGCCGCTTTCGGCATGGCCGAATCGCTGTGGGCCGGCTATTTCCCGGTCGAGTGGCGCGACGCCTGGATGTACCTGTTGCTCGTCGCCATGCTGGTGCTGATCGGCGCCGGGCGAGACCAGAGCAAGATCGTCTGACTGCGCCAACCTGGGTAGCGCTAGCCGCAGACGCCACTTTGATTTTTGCGCATGATCCCTCCCGCGGCTGTTTCGCCCCTTCCCCATGCCACAAGATTGTTTTACTCGGTCTGCCCTGTGTTGACCCGCCGGTCCACGCACGGCATACCGTTGGGCCACATCGAAGCGGCGGAAAACAAGCGGGAATCGGCGCGTCGCTAATACTTTGAGTCACGCATCGTGCCTTCCGAAAATCGACACCGATTTTCGGGCCGAAGCGTAAAGGGAGGAATGTATGGCAGGGCTTCTCACTCTATCCAGAACGATTGACCGTGTGAACGAGTTCATCGGCAAATGGGTGTCGTGGCTGATCCTGCTGGCAATCCTGGTCAGTGCCGCCAATGCAGTCATCCGAAAGACGTTCGACATGTCGTCGAACGCGTGGCTGGAATTGCAGTGGTATTTGTTCGGCGCCGCCTTCATGCTGGCCGCTGCCTACACGCTTAAGCAGAACGACCATATCCGCATCGACATCGTCTACGGTATGTTCTCGCGCCGCGTGCAGCACTGGATCGACCTTTTCGGCCATCTCTTCTTCCTGATGCCGTTCGTGACGCTGATGGTGATCTATTTCGTCCCCTATGTGTCACTGTCGTTTCACAGCGGCGAAATGTCGAACAATTCCGGCGGGCTGATCATCTGGCCGGCGAAGGCGATTCTGCTGGCCGGCTTTTTCCTGCTCGCGCTGCAGGGCATCTCGGAGATCATCAAGAAGATCGCCATCATGCGCGGCGACATGGACGATCCCACACCGTTCATATCGGTGCATGAACAGGCCGAACTCGAAGCGAAGGCGCTCGCCGAAGAGGTGCGCTCGTGATCGAGTTCATCGCCCAGAACATGGCGCCGATCATGTTCGCCTCGCTGGTCATCTTCCTGCTGATCGGCTATCCGGTCGCCTTCTCACTCGCCGCCAACGGCCTGCTGTTCTTCTTCATCGGTGTTGTGCTGTCACCCTATTCGGGCGGATCGATCAATCTCGCCTGGCCGCTGCTGCACGCGCTGCCGGATAATTTCTACGGCAGCCGGGTAATGTCGAACGACACGCTGCTGGCCATCCCGTTCTTCACTTTCATGGGCATCGTACTCGAACGATCGGGCATGGCCGAGGACCTTCTCGACACGATCGGCCAATTGTTCGGACCGATCCGCGGTGGCCTCGCCTATGCCGTGATCTTCGTCGGCGCGCTGCTTGCCGCAACCACGGGCGTGGTGGCTGCCTCCGTCATCGCCATGGGCCTGATCTCGCTGCCGATCATGCTGCGCTACGGCTATGACCGCCGAGTGGCGTCCGGCGTCATTGCCGCGTCGGGCACGCTCGCCCAGATCATTCCGCCGTCGCTGGTGCTGATCGTTCTGGCCGACCAGCTCGGTCGCTCTGTCGGCGACATGTATGCGGGTGCGCTGATCCCGGGGATGGTTCTGACCGGCCTTTACACGACGTATATCGTGATCATGTCGATCATTCGGCCGAACTCGATGCCGGCCCTGCCGCTGGAGGCCCGCACCCTCGGCCACGGTGTCCTGTCGCTGCTGGTCGCGGTGCTGGCGGCAGTCGTGGTTTCCTACGCGGCCTATCGCTATCTGGCGTCCTCGCAGGGCCAAAACGCCGACATCCTCGGCGCCACCATCGGCGTGATCCTCATCTATGTCGTGGCAATCGCCGACCAGCGCCTGAAGATCAACATGATGTCGCGGCTGGCGCAGCAGGTGATCATCGTGCTGATCCCGCCACTGGCGCTCATCTTCCTGGTGTTGGGCACCATCTTCCTCGGCATCGCCACGCCGACCGAAGGCGGCGCCATGGGCGCTGTCGGCGCGCTGATCATGGCGGCGATGAAGGGGCGGCTGTCGCTGGACGTGATCAAGCAGGCGCTGGCGTCGACGACGCGGCTATCCTCCTTCGTGCTGTTCATCCTGATCGGCGCGCGCGTGTTCTCGCTCACTTTCTACGGCGTCAACGGCCATATCTGGGTCGAACACCTCCTGACCTCGCTGCCGGGCGGCGAGATCGGCTTCCTGATCGGCGTCAACATCCTCGTCTTCCTGCTCGCCTTCTTCCTCGATTTCTTCGAGCTCGCCTTCATCATAGTGCCGCTCTTGGCGCCGGCCGCCGACAAGCTCGGAATCGACCTGATCTGGTTCGGCGTGCTGCTCGGCGTCAACATGCAGACCAGCTTCATGCACCCGCCATTCGGCTTCGCGCTGTTCTACCTGCGTTCGGTCGCCGCCCGGGTGCCCTATCTCGATCGCCTCACCGGCAAAAAGATCGCGCCGGTAACCACCGGCCAGATCTATTGGGGGGCGGTGCCCTTCGTTTGCATCCAGGTGATCATGATCGGCTTGACCATCGCCTTCCCGCAAATGGTGATGCACTACAAGGGCACGGCTGCGGACCCGGGCACGATCGACTACCAGGTGCCGGAAACGCCGAGCCTGTCGCCGCTCGGCGTTCCGCCTGCGGATGGCGGCACGGCGCCGACTGCGCCTGCACCGGATCTGTCGCAGCCGCCGAATTTCGGTGAAACGCCGGCTGCCAAGCCGGCAGCGCCAGCGCCCAATCTGTCCCAACCACCGAGTTTCAATTGACGCCGGAGGCTCTACAGACATGAAAGCGGTGCGGCTGGAGGGCGTCGGCAGCATCGCCCTTCGGGAGGTCGACAAGCCCGTGGCCGGGCCGGACGATCTCCTGGTACGGATCGAGGCCTGCGGCGTCTGCGGCACTGACCGGCATCTTTTCCATGGCGAATTTCCCTGTACGCCGCCGGTGACGCTCGGACATGAATTCTCCGGGATCGTCGAGGCGATTGGAACCGCCGTGTCCGGCTTTTCGGTCGGCGATCGCGTCACCGGCGATCCCAACATCGCCTGCGGGCACTGTCCGCACTGCCACGCCGGTCGCATCAATCTGTGCCATAATCTGGTTGCCATCGGCATCCGCCGCGACGGCGGCTTCGCCGAATATGTCGTGCTGCCTCAGAAGCATGCCTTCCTCCTCCCGAAAGACCTGAGGCCGACGCATGGCGCGTTCTGCGAGCCGCTTGGCTGCTGCCTGCATGGCGTGGACCTGGCGCAGATCAGACCCGGCTCCTCGGTCGCCGTGCTTGGCGGCGGCGTGATCGGCCTGCTCACCGTGCAACTGGCGAGGCTTGCCGGCGCGACGACAATCATCCTGTCGACGCGCCAGGCCTCGCGGCGTGCCCTTGCAGAAGAATTGGGCGCAACAGCGACGGTCGATCCAACCGCTTGCGACATCATCGACACGGTCGTCGGTCCGTCGGGCCTCCTGCCGGGTGGTGTCGATGTGGTGTTCGAATGTGCCGGCGTAAGGGACACGGTCGAGCAATCGATGCGGCTCGCCAGGGCCGGTGGCACGGTTGTCGTCGTCGGCGTGATGCCTCAAGGCATGAAGGCCGAATTCGAGCCTTTCGACCTGTTGTTCCGGGAATTGAGGGTGCTGGGGTCGTTCCTCAATCCGTTTACGCATCGCCGGGCTGCCGATCTCATCGCCTCGGGTGCGATCGAGATCGACAAGCTCATCTCCCGGCAGGTGACGCTTGAGGATGCGGCTGCGGTGATCGCCAATCCGCCCGCGCCAGGCGAGGTCAAGGTGCTGGTGCTGCCCCTCTGATCAGCAAATCAAAGCGTTTCGGCGCCACGCGTCCGAAGAACGCGTGGCGCCGAACTAAACTGTTGTCAGAGTTTGGCGGAGCGCTGCTGGACCATCATGAAGGTGTCGTAATTGTACTCGGCCACCTGCGCCCAGAGATAGTGCTCCTTGCGGAATGCCTTGATCGAGTCCCATATCTTCTTGAACGGCGCGTTTGAGGCTTCCATCTCGGCATAGACCTCGTTTGCCTTTTCGGAGCAGGCTGCCAAGATTTCCGGGCTGAACGGGCGCAATTTGGCGCCCGCGGACACCAGTCGCCTCACGGCCGCCGGATTCAGAAAGTCGTATTTCTGCAGCATGTTGGCGTCGGCGGCCTGCGCCGCGGTGCGCACCAGCGCCTTGTAGGCCGGCGAAAGCTCCTCGTATTTCGCCTTGTTGAACATCAGATGGACGGTCGGCCCGCCTTCCCACCAGCCGGGATAATAATAATTGGGCGCGACCTTGTAGAACCCGAGCTTCTCATCGTCATAAGGGCCGACCCATTCGGCGGCGTCGATGGTGCCTTTCTCCAGCGCTGGATAGATATCGCCGCCGGCGATCTGCTGCGGCACGACGCCGAGCCTTTCCACCACTTTGCCGGCAAAGCCACCGATGCGCATCTTGAGTCCCGAAAGGTCGGCGACGGTGTTGATCTCCTTGCGGAACCAGCCGCCCATCTGCACGCCGGTGTTGCCGCCCGGCAGGCCAAAAAGGCCCTGCGTGGCGAGAAACTCGTTGAACAGGTCGATGCCGCCGCCGTGGTAATGCCAGGCATTGATGCCGCGCGCGTTGAGCGAGAACGGAACCGCGGCACCTAGTGCCCATGTCGGGTCCTTGCCCCAATAATAATATGCCACCGTATGGCAGGCCTCGACGGTGCCGGCGGTGGTGGCGTCCGCGGCCTGCAGGCCGGGCACCAGTTCACCAGCGGCGAAGACCTGGACCTGGAAGTTGCCGTCGGTCGCCTCCGAAAGCATCCTGGAAAAGACCTCGGCGCCACCATAGATCGTATCGAGGGATTTCGGGAAGGACGACGCCAGGCGCCATGTCACTTTCGGATTGGTTTGGGCGATAGCCGGCGCGGCAAGCGCCGCCGTAGCCGCCGCAGCGCCGACACCGGTCACACCGGCTTTGCGGATGAATGATCGACGATCCATGAAGTCCTCCCTATTGGATCAACAGACCGACGTTCGGGAGATGCTCTGTGCCCCGGATCGGCTTCGCGGCAAACAATACACGGGCAAGAAGTCGAGTCCAGCCATCGGAGCCGGTTTTGCCGGCGGCGTTTTCGCGAAATACGCGGCGCGAACGCACCTCCTGCAACTTAAGTCTAACGCCCCTTCCGTGGCCCATGCGACATGCCGAACTTGTCATGGCAAAGCGCCTTCGGATCGCCTATTTTAAAGGCAGAACAATCCTTGCACTGAATGGACCCGGATCAAAAATGCAGCAGCCGCTTGTCGCCATATCGACCGACGTCCGCCAGTTCGACAACTACACCTGGCATGCCGCTCCGCAGCAATATCTGGAGGCGGCGCTTTCGGCGGCCGGCGTGTTCCCGGTGCTGGTGCCGTCCTTCGGCGACCGGCTCGATTTCGATGAACTCCTGTCATCGGTCGACGGCGTCATGATCACCGGCTCGAAGTCCAATGTTCATCCCTCGCACTATGGCGGCGATGCCAGCGAGGCCAACGGCCCCTACGATCCGGCCCGCGACGCCACGACGCTGCCGCTGATCCGCAAGGCAGTGGAGCGCGGCGTGCCGCTGCTCGCCATCTGCCGCGGCATCCAGGAGATGAATGTGGCGCTGGGCGGCACGCTAGCCACAGAAATCCAGGAGCGCGAGGGATCGCTGGACCATCGGGCACCGGCGAGCGACAATCAGGACGAACGCTTCGCCATCCACCAGACCATTTCGATCAAGCCCGGAAGCTGCCTCGCCGGCGTGTTCGGGGCAGGCGACATCTTGGTCAATTCGGTGCACCGCCAGGCCATCGACCGGCTCGGCCCGAAGCTGCAGATAGAGGCGGTCGCAGGCGACGGCACGGTCGAGGCGGTTTCGGTGCGCGACGCCCGGGCTTTCGCCGTCGGCGTCCAGTGGCATCCCGAATACTGGGTCAAGTCGGACAGCGTCTCAGCAAGGATATTCCGTGCCTTCGGCGACGCGGTGCGCCTGCACGCCGCGGCGAAATCCGGCGCGTGGGCCGCCGCGGAATAGTTCGTCGGACGTCAACGTCAATCGCTGCCGGCCGCCAGCGACAGCAGCGGCAGGGCTGGTGCGTAGGATTCATAACCGTCGCCGTCGGCGACGCCGAAAGTGACGATCGGGTCGATGCCGTTCGCGCTGAAGGTGACCGTGCCGTCATCCTGCTCACGCCAGAATTTCGCGCGCTCGATGCCGGGCAAGACACGGTGGCAATTCGCAGTGACCGTCAACAGCGACAGGCCATGCGCAACCTCAGTGCCGCGCTTGACCGCGCAGGACGCTTCGTCGCCATTGGCCACCAGCCGGTAGTCGCCGGGCGACTGCGTCGACTCATCGGCTGTGCGGCCTTCGCCTCCGCCGCTGTGAAACAGCTGAACGCTGCCGAACAGCGCGACCACCGCTATCAATGCAGCAAGTGCTTTCATCTGCGTTCTCCGGGTATTTGGCGATAGATAAAGATGATTTCAAAGCGTTAAACCGTGGTTAACAAATAGGAAAGCGTGCCGCTCAGCTGCGCGCCTTGAGCTTTTCCGTTTCCGGCACCGGCGTCAACGCCCTCCCCTTCGAAAACCAGGAAATCAGATTGTCAACGCACAGATCGGCCATGGCGCGGCGGGTATGTTCCGAAGCCGAGCCGACATGCGGCAAAAGTGAAGTGTTGGGGGCGGCGAGCAGCGCCGGCGGCACGTTCGGCTCGTCGGCGAAGACGTCGAGCCCGGCAGCGGCGATGGTGCCGCCGGCAAGCGCTGCGGCAAGAGCTGCCTCGTCGATCGTGCTGCCGCGACCGATGTTGACGAAGACGCCATTCGGGCCGAGCGCCGACAGGATCTCGACGTTGACCGCCTTTTCCGTCGAGGCGCCGCCGGGCGCCACCGAGATCAGCGTATCGACCGCCTCGGCAAGGCCTTTCAGCGTGCCGTGGTATTCGTAGGGCAAGCCTTCGACCTGGCGCCGGTTATGGTAGGCGATCGGCAGCCCAAAGGCCTCCAGCCGGCGCGCAATGGCGAGACCGATGCGGCCCATGCCGAAAATACCGACACGACGGCCGCGCAAGGTCAGCCGGCTTAGCGGATAGTTACCGTTGCGTGCCCAACTGCCGTCGCGCAGCCAGGTCTCGGCGCGCGGCAGCTCGCGGACGGTGTTGATCAAAAGCCCGATCGCCGTATCGGCGACCTCCTCGGTCAGCACATCCGGCGTGTTGGTGACCATGACGCCGCGCTGCGCTGCGTGACGGGCATCGACCGAATCATAGCCGACGCCGAAATTGGCAATGATCTCGAGATTCGGCAGCGCGTCGATGAGGGCTGCGTTGATCCCGCCAAAGGCGGCAATGCCGCGCACCGTCCGGCGCATCTCGTCGGTGACCAGCGACGCATCAGGCCGTTCGATCCAGACACGGCTGAACGTCCGGTCGATGCGGCCGACCGCGTGGTCGTTGAATTGGCCCGGCACCAGAATGGCGACTGCTTGCTGCTGTTCGGCTTTTGTCATGCACGTTCCACTGGTTTGCCGGTCGACTGGCGCACATGCAGTTCCGGCTTGATCAGTTCCTGCGACGGTCGCACCATCTGCCCATTGAGCTTGTCGAGCAGCGCGCTGGCGGCGCGGCGGCCGACTTCACGCTGGCCATTCCACACGGTGGTCAGCGCCGGCGTCGCGATCGCTGCTTCCTCGAGATCGTCGTAGCCGGTCACGGATATGTCAATGCCCGGCACGAGTCCGGCGCGTGCAATGCCGTTCATCAGGCCGATGGCGACGAGGTCGTTCCAGCAGCAGGCCGCGGTCGGCTTGTCCTTCAGCGCCAGGAACTGCCCGGCGGCCTCGAAGCCAGCCTGTTTGGTGCGCGGGCCGGGGATGCGCCAGGACGGCCTGACCTCCAGCCCTGCCGCCTCCATGGCGTTGAGATAGCCCTGGTAGCGGTCGCGGCCGGTCGAGGTCTGGTCGGTGCCGCCGATCATGGCGATGCGTTTATGGCCGAGCGAGATCAGATGGTTGGTGGCTAGCCCGGTGCCATAGGCATCGTCGCCACGAAACACCGGCACGTCAGCGCCTTCGACGGTGCGTGCGATCAGCACCGCCGGCAGGCCGTTTTCCTCGGCCATGAAGATGTCTTCGGGCGGCGTGCCGATGGCCGGCGACATGATGACGCCGTCGGCGCCAAGCTGCAGCAGCGTGTCTATGAAGGTGCGCTGCTTTTCGAGCTGGTCGTAATGGTTCGACAGGATGAAGGTCTGCCGGCTGCGGTCGAGCTCGCTTTCGATCGAGCGCAGGATCTCGGCGAAGAAGGGATTCATGATGTCGTGGACGACGACGCCGACGATGCCCGAACGCGAGGTGCGCAAGCTGGCGGCGCGGCGATTGTAGATATAGCCGATGGCGCGGGCATGTTCCTTGATGCGGTCGCGGGTGTTTCCAGCAACCAGCGGGCTGTCGCGCAGGGCCAGCGAGACCGTGGCCGTGGACACACCGAGCGCATCCGCGATCGTTGAAAGCTTGATCTTCTGTGCCAGCGCCTTGCGCTCCCCCGACGATCCAGAGCTGATCCATGATCTCCAGCGAAAACCGGATGCCCGTTTTCAGGATCATGGTCTAAACAGTTTAAACGCGGCCTTATGCCACCCTTCCGAAACAAATCAAAGTTTTTTTGCCAGCGCATCCACCTCGATGTCGAGGGCAGCGCGGTTGCGCACGCGAAGCCGGTGCTCGCGATGAACGATATAAAAGCCGCTGGCGACGATGACGAGCACCGAGGACACCGAGCGTCAACAGGATGAACCAGTGTCGATATGCATCAGGGATGCATGCGGGCACCCTTGGTGATCTTGTCGACAAGCTTCCTTTCGGCGCGCAGCGCGATTCCGACGACCTTGGCATCGTCGGGTGCGAACTCGGCAAAGACGGCGCGGTTCGCCGCGTCGTGGCCGGTCGAAAACATTTCCTCGACGTAGAGCGAGGTCGTCACACCGCGCTCCAGCGCCCGCCGGTGGATCGCACTGAGCGTCGAGCGATCGGCCGAAAGCACGATGATCGGCTGGATCGAGAGCGGATTATAGATATTGCCGGCGCGGTCGCGATAGGGTTCGCCGATGATGTCGCTATACTGCGCGACGATGCCGCTGGTCAGGAACGCGGTGACGTTGAGCTTTTGCCAGACGGGAAGGTTATCCTGCAGCACGATTGCAAATTTCGTGTCGAACATGAGACATTTGCCATTCGAGGTTTGTGAATGAAGTGATGTCACACGGTCTAGATGGCGAGGCCTTTCAGGGTCTTGGACGTTTGTGCGTTGACGCGGCTGAGAACAGCGTCATCTCGGCGCCCGATTGCGTCGGAATGGAGCGTATCGAGGCCCGGTTCCACGGCAGCGCCTTCGATCTCCATCGTCACGATACCTACGCCATCGGCGTGACGCTGCATGGCGTCCAGACTTTCCGGTATCGCGGCGCGACGCATCACAGCCTGCCCGGCCAGATTATCGTGCTCCATCCGGACGAATTGCACGATGGCGGCGCCGGCACTGAAGACGGTTTGCGTTACAGGATGCTTATCTGGAGCCGTCCATCGTGCTGGACTGCCTGGATCAGACAGGCGCATCGCTGCCTTTCGTCAGGAATGCCGTGGTGACGGATCCTGTTTTCCGCACACGGCTGCTTTCGGCGCTGGGGCCGTTGGACCAGAAGCTGGACGATCTGTTTGTCGCCGACTTCGTTGCGCAATTGATGCGAAGCCTGGCACGGCATTCAGGCCGGCCGGCGAAACCGATCCCAAGGACAGCGTGGCGGGCTGTCAGCCTGGCACGCGACTATCTGGAAGAAAATGTTTTCCGTACCGTCCGTTCCGACGAGCTAGAGGCGATCACCGGGCTCGATCGCTACGCCCTATCGCGGCAATTCCGTGCCGCTTTCTCCACCAGTCCGCACCGCTTTCTCTTGATGCGCCGGCTTCAACGAGCACGCGGCTTGATCGAAGCGAGCGAGTCATTGGCTGAGATCGCAATAGCGGCCGGTTTCAACGACCAAAGTCATTTCAGCAGGCACTTCAAGAAGGCGTTCGGTGTCACGCCGGGCCGCTGGTCGGCATTGGTGCATGGATCGTCAGCAGCCGCTGCCTGATGGCGTCAGCCGCGGATCATTCGTCGGCGTCGATCTCGTCATCGACGAGAACCATCTCTCCGTTCGAGAGGTTCGCCTCAACGCGGGCGAGCAGCTTGAACAGCGCCTTCTGGTCCTTTTTATCGAGCCCCTTCAGCGCCTGCTTCTCGGTCTTCTTCACCGATTTCTCGATGGCATGAATGATTTCGCGGCCAGTGTCGGTCAGAAAGATATGGGCCTGGCGGGCATCGGCGGAAGAAGCGCGTTTTTCCAGAAAGCCTTGCGCCTGCAGCCGGTTGATGGTCTTGGTGATGGTCGGCGGGCGAACACCGAGGCGACCGGCAAGATTGCCGGGCGTCTGCCCGTCCTCACGGTCGAGCGCCAGCATGATCTGGTCCTGGCCGGCATAGAAGCCGTGCGCCAAAAGCCGCGCGGCGAGTGCCGTACGCGCCAGCCGCGCCGCCGAATGCAGCCGGCTCATTGTCGCAGTCTTGTCCGCCTTGGCCATGGCTATCCCTCTTCGGCCGAACCGGTGTGGACAGCATAGAGGCAGCCGCCCGGTTGGCAATGGACGATCAAAAAAGATCCGGCTTTGCAAAACAGCTTTGCCGGCAAGCAATGCGGTGTCCGCCGAGGCTAATGCCAGATGTTTATTTCAGTTAGATGACAAACGACTTTTCAGCGCAGGTGGTCGGGTTCGGCAGGAGCGCCGCACCGATGCGGGTCTCAATCAGCCCTCACCGCGACGATCATCAAGGCCTGGTAGGCGTCCGCCACCTCGCGCAGCGCCGCCTGCGAAAGCGGCCCGGCGCGCCGCGCGATACCGTCCCTGGCGTTCGACGTATCCCGCTTGCCGGACCGGTCGGTGTAGGGCGCGACAGTAGTGAATATCTGTTCGCTCAGGCCGTCGGGGAAAAACAGCTGGCCGCTCATCACCGAATTGTCGTTGGAGAAGACTTTGAAATGGATGTGGGTGGTGCGGCCGCGATACCAGCCGGGATAGATGGTGGCGAACGAGACGATGCCGCTGTCATCGGTCTTTTGCCAACCGCGCAGAAAACTCTGGCCTGACGTATCGACATCCTGGCCGTCGCCTTGTCCCGGATAGCCTGAATAATGGCCTTGCGCGTCGCAATGCCAGATATCGACCCGCGCGCCGGCAAGCGGCCGGCAGCCTGCGTCGATGACCTGCAGCCGCAGATTGAGGGCAATGCCCGCTTTGCCTTCGGTGATATCGGCGCGTTCGAGCTTCGGGTCGAAATAGAACGGGCCCTCGGTCGCTTCCGGTGTGATCGCGCAGACGCCGGCGCCGCTATCGAACAGGGCAAGCCCGGCATAGGGCGAGGCCTGCTGCGCCAGCGCGATGCCCGGCAGAAAGACACCGCCGACCGCGCTAACGGCAATGAGGCCAAGCGCCTGGCGCCGACTCAACGGCAAGGAGGACGGTTTGTCGGACATCCGACGCCTCTTTTTGGTTTCTGTCGAGCAAGCTGGCTTGGTCTTATCTAGTCAGTGAGGCCAGCCAACGCCAATGAAAACCCGGCATGTTGGGAAAACCCGGCAATGTTGGCGACCTGTTTGGCCCATCGGTTGCCACGTGCAAAAGCACGGCGTGCATCCTATATGGAGCCAACAATCCTTTTCGAGGCCCAACATGAGCGATGCACAGACGATACAAATCCCGGTAACCGTTCTCACCGGCTATCTTGGCGCCGGCAAGACGACGCTGCTAAACCGCATCCTTTCGGAAAGCCACGGCAAGCGCTACGCCGTCATCGTCAATGAGTTCGGTGAGATCGGCATCGACAACGAGTTGATCGTGGAATCCGACGAGGAAATCTACGAGATGAACAATGGTTGCGTCTGCTGCACGGTGCGCGGCGACCTGATCCGCGTCGTCGAGGGCTTGATGCGCCGGCCAGGCCGCTTCGACGCCATCGTGATCGAGACGACCGGCCTCGCCGATCCGGTGCCGGTGGCGCAGACCTTCTTCATGGACGACGACGTGCGCTCCAAGACCAGGCTCGACGCGGTGGTGGCGCTGGTCGACGCCAAGCACCTGCCGTTGCGGCTGAAGGATTCCCGCGAAGCCGAGGACCAGATCGCCTTTGCCGATGTCGTCGTGCTCAACAAGACCGATCTCGTCACGCCGGAGGAACTGAGCAAGGTCGAGGCGACGATCCGCGCGATCAACCCGGCGGCCCGGATCCATCGCACCACGCGCGCCGGCCTGGCGCTGTCCGAGGTGATCGACCGCGGCGCCTTCGACCTTTCCCGGGCGCTGGAGAACGATCCGCATTTCCTCGAGGCGCGTGACGACCACGACCATCATGACCATGACCATCATGACCATGATCATCACGATCATGACGGGCATCATCACCATGATCACGCGCACCCGTCCGATATCCATGACGTGACGGTGCAGTCGGTGTCTCTGCGGGGCGGCGAGATGGACCCGAAAAAATTCTTCCCCTGGATCGAGAAGATCACCCAGATGGAAGGCCCTAACATCCTGCGTCTGAAAGGGATCATCGCGCTTAAAGGCGATGACGAGCGCTACGTCATTCAGGGCGTGCACATGATCATCGAGGGCGACCACCAGCGCGCCTGGAAGGACGGCGAGAAGCACGAGAGCCGGCTGGTCTTCATCGGCCGCGAACTCGACGCCGAGCGGCTGAAGAAGAGTTTTGATGCCTGCCAGGCGTAACGGACCGAATAAGGATTAATTATTGCCTTGTGTACACATACCATGTGTACGTAAGTGGCACAAAAGAGGACAGGTCATGTCCAGATCCGCCGACAATAAAACCGAACGTTTTCAGATGCGCATTCCACCGGCGCAGAAGGCGATCATCGCCCGCGCTGCGGCGCTGTCGCACAAGGACATGGCCGATTTCATCCTGGACAAGATCGTACCCGAAGCGCAGGCAGTGATCGAAGCTGCCGAGGTGATGAGGGTTTCCAACCGCGACTTCACACGCATCCTTGACCTACTTGAGAACCCGCCGAAACCCAATGCCAGGCTGCGAGCGGCGATTGCCGCCTTGCCGGATACTCTGTGACGCTTCCGTTCTGGCACGAGGAGCCGATTGCGAAACGGCACGATCGGGCTTCTTTCGATTGCGGTGATGCGCAGATGAACAATTTTCTGCGGCGGTTCGCACGGCAGAGCCACGATCAGAACGCGGCCAAGACCTTCTGTGCAATCGACAACGTGGCTTCGGACCGGGTCCTCGGTTTCTATACAATTGCCCCTTCCGCTGTAGCTCATGAAGCAGTGCCCGACGCCATGACGAAAGGCTTGGCGCGACACGAGGTTTCCGGCTTCAAGCTTGGCCGGCTTGCAACCGACCGGGCCGTCGCCGGGCAAGGGCTCGGAGGTCAGCTGCTAGCCGTCGCCGCGTTGCGCTGCCTGCGGCTTGCAGGTGAGGGCGGCGGCATCCTGCTCATCATCGACGCCAAGAACGAGCGGGCAGCACGGTGGTATGCCAGGTATGCTGCCGAGAGCCTCCAAGGCCAGGATTTGACCTTGGTGATGCCATTGGCCACGTTCGCAACTGGTCTGCGGGCCAAGGGACTGCTTTGACGATCGCCTGTCGCCACAATTGTGGTTTCGATGCAGATCCTCATGGTTGCCGGAACCGCAAACGTCGAGTAAGCCGCCTAAGCCGCCCCTGCAATCTTGTCCAGCCGTGAACCACGATAGCCATGCCCACAGTCGCCCCGCTTGATCTCCAGGGACATTGCATCGCCGCCGTTTTCCTTGGCGACGTGCCGCATTTCGCACTGGCCGACGGCACAGTCCATCGGCTGGACCATGGCCACAAGACGGCGCAGGCCAATGACGGGCTTCTCGCCGCCTTCCACGATGCGGCCAATGACCGGCTGATCACCGGCGGCGAGGACGGCAAGATTTTTTCCGTTACCGCCGGCGGCAATGCGGCAGAATTGGCAAGCGCCGGGAAGAAATGGATCACCAGCGTTGCCGCCGGACCACAGGGCGCCATCGCCTATGCCTCGGGCAAGATCGCCTTCGTGCGTTTCTCCGACGGCAAGACCAAGGAATTCATGCATCCGCGTTCGGTCGAGGGGCTGGCGTTCTCGCCCAAGGGGATGCGCTTCGGCGTCGCCCGCTACAATGGCGCGACGCTGCATTTCCCGGCGGCGAACGGCAAGCCAGTCGAGTTGGAATGGGCAGGCGCCCATACCGGCATCACCTTCTCGCCGGATGGCGCCTTCCTCGTCACCACCATGCAGGAGAACGCGCTGCATGGCTGGAAGCTCGCCGATGGCAAGCACATGCGGATGAGCGGCTATCCCGGTAAAGTCAAAAGCCTGTCGTGGGCGCCCAAGGGAAAATGGCTGGCCAGTTCCGGAGCCCCGGCGGCGATCGTCTGGCCGTTTTCGGGCAAGGACGGGCCGATGGGCAAGGCGCCGCTGGAACTCGGCACGCGCGGCAACGCCATGGCGACCTCGGTCGCCTGCCATCCGAGCCAGGATGTCGTCGCCGTCGGCTATGACGACGGCATGGTGATGGCGGTGCGTTTCGCGGACGCCAAGGAGGTGCTTCTGCGCCGACCGGGCAAGGGCGCCATTACCTCGATGATGTGGGACAAGGAGGAACGCCGCGTCGCCTTCGGCAGCGCCGCCGGCGACTGCGGCGTCATCGATATTTCGGTCTAGCTAGGGGAGTAGGGGAGTAGGGGAAGCAGTTTTTAAACATATGACGCTGCCGGCGAAGGCGTTGGTGTAGTTGT
>NZ_JBVVQO010000051.1:0-42264 GCF_055811215.1 Mesorhizobium sp. WSM4819 | reverse complement strand
CCAGCCAGCATCTTGAATCACAAAACAGACAAATCTGGAATCCCCTCGATTCCGTCAAATCTGGAAACGCTCTAGTCGACCTTTCGGCCGACGATGCGGTTGGCGGCGGAAACCACGGCTTCCAGCGAAGCGGCGACGATATTGGTGTTGATGCCGGCGCCGAACAGCTTGCCGCCGGGATGCTCCATCTCGACATAGGAGATGGCCGAGGCATTCGAGCCGCGCTGCATGGAGTGCTCCGAATAGTCGAGCACCGACATCGGCACGCCGACATAGCGCGACAGCGCGTCGACAAAGCCGTCGATCGGGCCGGTTCCGGAGCCTGATATCGTCACCTCCTTGCCGCTGTCGAGGATGATCGCCTCCACCGCGCGCCGCCCCTTGATCTCAATGTCGGGATAAGTGTGGTGGTCGAGGAATTTCAACCGCGCGCCGGGCTGATCGACGTAGGTCTCGAGAAAGCGCTCGTAGATGCGCTTGGCCGGCACCTCCTTGCCTTCGGCGTCGGTGATCGCCTGGATCGCTTGACTGAACTCGATCTGCAGGTTGCGCGGCAGATTGAGGCCGTAGTCCGCCTGCAGCACATAGGCGATGCCGCCCTTGCCGGACTGCGAGTTGATGCGGATGATCGCCTCGTAGTTGCGCCCGACATCGGCCGGGTCGATCGGCAGATAGGGCACTTCCCAGTACGGCGTGTTGGCCTTGCGCAACGCCTTCATGCCCTTGTTGATGGCATCCTGGTGCGAGCCGGAAAAGGCGGTGTAGACGAGCTCGCCGACATAGGGATGGCGCTCGGGGATCTTCAACTGGTTCGAATATTCGTAGACGTCCTTCATCCGGTTGATGTCGGAGCAGTCGAGCTCGGGATCGACGCCTTGCGTGTACATGTTGAGCGCCAGCGTGACGATGTCGACATTGCCGGTGCGCTCGCCATTGCCGAACAGCGTGCCTTCGACGCGGTCCGCGCCCGCCATCAGGCCGAGTTCGGTGGTGGCGATCCCGGTGCCGCGGTCATTGTGCGGATGCAGCGAAATGAGCAGGTTCTCGCGGTTGTCGAGATTGCGGCACATCCATTCGATGCGATCGGCATAGATGTTGGGTGTCGACATCTCGACCGTGGACGGCAGGTTGATGATCAGCTTGTTTTCCGGCGTCGGCTTCATGATTTCGGTGACGGCGTTGCAGATTTCCAGCGCCACTTCCAGCTCGGTGCCGGTAAAGCTCTCCGGCGAATATTCGAAGCGATAGAAGCCGCCGGCTTTCGCTGCCATGTCGGTGATCATCTTGGCCGCATCGGTGGCGATCCGCCTGATGCCGGCGACGTCCTTCTCGAAGACGACGCGGCGCTGCAGTTCGCTGGTCGAATTGTAGAAATGCACGATCGGGTTGGTGGCGCCCTGCAGCGCCTCGAAAGTGCGGGAGATCAGTTCCGGCCGGCACTGCACCAGCACCTGCAGCGAGACATCGTCTGATACATTGCCCTCTTCGATGCACCAGCGGGCGAAATCGAAGTCGGTCTGCGAGGCCGACGGGAAACCGATCTCGATCTCCTTGAAGCCCATGTCGAGGAGCAGGGCGAACATGCGCGCCTTGCGCTCGTGGCCCATCGGATCGATCAGCGCCTGGTTGCCGTCGCGCAGGTCGACCGAGCACCAGATCGGGGCCTTGTCGATGACTTTCGAAGGCCACACGCGGTCGGTGAGACCGACGGTCGGGTAGGGTTGGTATTTGCGGGCTGCCTCCGGCATGCCCCGGGCATCCTGGCCCATCTCCCCGCTGTCTGAGCGGATCTCTTCTCGTGCGTTCATTGTCGTCTCTCCCGGCGGCTCGCGGGATCCGCCTTCAGGCGGATTTGGTGCCGAGCGGCGCCTTTTACCAGATGTTCATTCGCTAGATGTGACTTGCCAATTTTGAGACTGGCCAAGGAGCATGCGCGTGAGCGGCGGTTCGACCGCCGGGCGCTCCTTCAGCGAACCCGGCGATCGCCGATAAGGCCGAGCAGCAGCAGAGCGGAAGCAAGCGCGCGCACGGTCTCGCCAGCAAAGCCGGTCTGACGGGAAGCGACGGAGGTGGCGCGGTTGGTCATGGCGGTTTTCATACAGGAGCAGCCAAAGCGAGGCAAGTGGGGCCGAACGACAGTGTCGTAAGCAGATGAGTTGTCCGGATTAGGTAGCACAGGAGTTGTCCGGTTTTATCGCCAGCCAATGGAGGCTGGGGATGAAACGGACAGCATGGCAACCCGGCGTCGAACACTCGCCGTCCACAGCGACATCGGCCGTCTCTCAATCGAACCTGGCGCCGACTGGAACAAAAAACGTTCCTGCGTTGTTCTCCAACCGTCCCGGTGTTCGAAGGGGCTGGGTTATACGCCGGCCAGAGGCGATCCTTGCGGCAGGCGCTCGGCGGGCACGCAAAGCCAAGGGATGGCGAGGCAAATGGATCCTGACGATCTCAACACAGAACGGATCGTCACTGTGTTCGGCGGGACAGGTTTTCTCGGGCGCCGGATCGTGAAGCGGCTCCTGGAAAGGGGTTTCACGGTCCGCGCCGCATCCCGCCACCCGGCTCGGGTGGGCCAGGTTTTTTCCTCGACGGCAAGGCCGCCCGAAGCCGTCGAGGCGGACATATTGGATGCGTCCTCGATCGGCACGGCCATTGCCGGATCACAGGCGATCGTGAACGCCGTCAGTCTCTACGTCGAGCAGGGCGCCCAGGCGTTTGAGCGGGTGCATGTGGAAGCCGCAGCTGAACTTGCCGCCGCGTCGCGCGCTGGCGAGGTCGACCGGTTCGTCCAGATTTCGGGGATCGGCTCCGATCCTCAATCGGATTCGAACTACATCAGGGCACGTGGGCGCGGAGAAGAGGCGGTGGCGAGCGCATTTCCCGGCGCCATCATCGTGCGTCCCGCCGTCATGACGGGACCTGACGACGTTTTCCTCACGACGATTGTCAGGCTGATACGTCTGCTGCCGGTTTATCCGCTGTTCGGCGATGGGGGCACACGGCTTCAGCCGGTCTATGTGGAAGACGTCGCAGACGCAGTCTGCCGGCTGATCGGCGGGCGAAACCACAAGGGCTCATCGATATTCGAATTCGGCGGCCCGCGCATCTACACCTATAAGGAACTGCTGCGCGAGATCGCCCGACAGCTCGATACCCACATCAGGCTGATGCCGGTGCCGTTTGCGGCGTGGGACGCCTTGGCCGGCGTCGCGGAACTCCTTCCGGGAGCGCCGATAACGCGAAACCAGGTCGATCTTATGCGGCACGACAATATGGCCGCAATCGGCGCGCCGGGCCTGAAGGAACTCGACATCGCGCCGCGCGACATCGAGGAGGTGATCCGCTTGATCGAACGGCGCGCGTGAGGCTGCTCGGGTCCGTCTCCTGCTTATTTAGCAAGACTCTCCTGCTTGGCAGGACTCTACGATCCTGCCGGGAACCTATCGCCATGCGGCGGGTTGGTCGAGCTTGAACCAATGAAGAAGAAGGAAAAGTACCATGGCCAGATGCGATCAATGCGGGAATGACTACGACAAGGCTTTCGAAGTGACGCTGGCTGAGGAAAGCTATACGTTCGACAGCTTCGAATGCGCGATCCAGAAACTTGCTCCACTCTGCCCGCATTGCGGGTGCCGGATCATCGGACATGGTGTCGAACAAGATGACATCATCTACTGCTGCGCACATTGCGCCGCGGAGGAAGGTGCAAGCGCGCTGACCGATCGCGCGCCTTGATCGCCCGCATTCCCAGTAGCAAGCGACGGTGCCGGTCGTCGAGCCTAGCTGTCCTTCCTCGGTCTCTCGGCGACGATATTGCCGCGCTTCTTCCACTCCGAGAAGCCGCCGCGCAGGCTGCGCGCGTCAAGTCCCATCTCCTGCGCGATCTTGGCGGCGAGCAGCGAGCGCCAGCCGGACGCGCAGTAAAACACAAAGGTCCTGGGCTCGGCGAATATCGGCTTGTGGTAGGGGCTTTCCGGGTCGATCCAGAATTCGAGCATGCCGCGCGGCGCATGGAACGCGCCGGGGATCATGCCCTCGCGCTCCAGTTCCCGCGGATCCCGGACGTCGACCATGACAACGCCGTCGGGAATGGTCGCCATGTCCGCTGCCTCGACCGAGCGGACGACCGCATCGGCGTCGGCCAGCAGGTCCTTGTATCCCTTCGGCATGGTCAGCGCCCCATCGCGTAGAACTCGTCGTTCGGCCTCATGCTGGTGACGTTGGCCAGCCGGTTTGACATGGCGAAGAAGGCGGCGATGGCCGCGATGTCCCAGGCGTCCTCGTCGGTGAAGCCATGCATCTTGAGGTCGGCGATGTCCGCGTCGCCGACCTCGTAGGCGCGCGCGGAAACCTTCATGGCGAAATCGAGCATCGCCATCTGGCGCGGGGTGATGTCGGCCTTGCGGTAGTTGGTGGCCACCTGATTGGCGATCAGCGGGTTCTTTGCGCGAATGCGCAGGATCGCGCCATGGGCGACCACGCAGTACTGGCACTGATTGGCATTGCTCGTGGCCACGACGATCATCTCCCGCTCGGCCTTGGTGATCGGGCCGGGCTTGTCCATCAGCGCGTCGTGATAGGCGAAGAAGGCGCGGAACTCGTCCGGCCGATGCGCAAGCACGAGGAAGACGTTGGGCACGAATCCCGACTTCTCCTGCACGGCGAGTATCCGTTCGCGGATGTCGTCGGGAAGGCCGGCGATCTCGGGAACGGGGAAGCGGCTTATGGCGGGCGCGGTCATCTGTGCTCTCTCCCTTGCATCAATGCGACCAGCTTTAGGCCATCGAAGGCTTTTCGGCGAGCCTCATGGAAGGGCTGGAAGAGGGCGTTGAAGAGGATGCGGTGGTCTCGCAGTCGCCGCGCGAGTTCCAATCGCTGTGGACGATGCGGGACGCCTGCGCCGACTATGTGCGCACGCGCGATCACATCATCGGCGGGGTGGAGGCGGTGTATCGCATGGTTGCGGAGAGCGGCGGGTCGATCGCGGCCGAACATGGCGCAGCGCGCACTAGCGAGGATGACAGCTATCGCTATAAAGTCGGAGCGGCCAGCCGCCGGCCAGGTTGAAAAGCGCCACCCCAGGACCATGGCTGCGAAAGTCGGGAACATTGCTCGACACGGGCTTATTGGCAGGCACGCAACCGTGCTAGCAAAACCGTGACCAGCGAAAGCAACAAAACGGCGGTTTGGCCGTTCTGATCAGCCGCACAAGCGGCGGGGCATCCGAAGACATGACTACGCCGCAAATTCTGTCGTTCGCCGTTATCTTCGTAATGATGGCGGCGCTCGTATGGGGTCGGTATCGATATGATCTGGTTGCAGCCGCGGCACTGTTGTCCGCACTCGCGGTTGGCATCGTGCCTTTTGACGAGGCCTTCAGCGGGTTCAGCGACGATATCGTAGTCATTGTCGGCAGTGCCCTGCTGGTGAGCGCGGGCATCGCACGCTCGGGCATCATGGAAGTCGCCATCAGGCGTTTCGCTCCGAACCTGTCGGGTGTTCGCTCGCAACTGGCGCTGCTGGTCATCGTGGTCACGATCCTGTCTGCCTTTGTAAAGAATATCGGTGCGCTCGCGATCATGATCCCGATAGCCTTCCAGTTCGCGCGCCGGTCGAGCGTTTCACCGTCGATATTCCTGATGCCTATGGCGTTCGGGTCGCTGCTCGGTGGACTCATGACGCAGGTGGGGACATCTCCCAATGTCGTTGTGTCGCGGGTGCGGGAGGAACTGACCGGCACCGCCTTCACAATGTTCGATTTTACACCTGTTGGAGCCGCCCTGGCCGCCGCAGGAACGATCTTCCTGGTGTTTTTCTATTGGCTGTTGCCGGTGCGCGAAAAGCTCGGCGGGTCGGTGAATGAAGCCATCGATATCAAGAACTACCTGACAGAGGCCAAAATTGTCCGCGATTCCACTGTGCTCGGCAAAACCGTCGCAGACCTCATGAAGCTTTCCGGCGGCGATGCCATCGTGACGTCGATCCTGCGCAACCGGACCATGCGGATGACGCCACTGCCCGACGTTGTCCTCAAGATGAACGACATTCTGCTGCTCGAGGGCGACCCTGGGGCGCTGGATCGCCTTGTCTCCCAGGGCAAGCTCAGCGTTACCGGCAACAGGGTCGGCGGTGACGTCACGGCCAGCGAGATGGTCGCCATCGAAGCCGTCATCGGTGAAAGCTCGCCTTTGATCGGCTGGACGGCTCAGCGCCTTGCCCTCTATCACCGCTTCAATGTCAACCTCCTGGCCGTCAGCCGTCACGGCGAGCGCCTCGACCGCAGGCTGGCCGAAGTCCAGCTGAGGCTGGGCGACGTCGTCGTGCTGCAGGGCAATGCAGCGACGATACCCGATGTACTGCGTGAACTCGGCTGCCTGCCGCTGGCAGAAAGGGCTATCCTGCTTGGCAGCGTCCGCAAAGGTGTTGTGCCGGTAACCATCCTTGCTCTCGCCATGGTGGCGACCGCGCTCGGGCTGCTCCCGGTCTCCGTCGCTTTCTTTACGGCCGCGGTCGCGATGGTGCTTTTCAAGGTCATCCCGGTCCGGGACGTCTACCAATCGCTGGATGGGCCAATCCTCGTCATGCTCGCCGTTCTCATTCCGGTGAGCGATTCGCTGCGCAGTACAGGGGCGACCGGCGTCATTGCCGGCGAGCTTGCCAAACTGGGGACCATTCTTCCGGCGCCCGGCGCTTTGATGCTCATCCTTGTCGCCGCGATGGCCGTTACGCCATTCCTCAACAATGCCGCCACCGTTCTGGTCATGGCGCCCATCGCCGCCGCGTTTGCCGGCGATCTCGGCTACAGGCCGGAAGCATTTCTGATGGCAGTCGCCATTGGCGCCGGCTGCGATTTTCTCACTCCGATCGGCCACCAGTGCAACACGCTCGTGATGGGGCCGGGCGGCTACCGTTTCAGCGACTATCCACGCCTGGGGCTGCCGCTATCGTTCCTCGTCGTCATTGTTGCCGTGCCGATGCTTATGATCGTTTGGCCGATGAACTGATATGCGGCGGACGGATCAATCCTGGCGAGACTCGGAGCCCCATGGCAGTACGTAGGCCGCTCCCGGTCAAGCAATATGGATCGCTCGTGACAAAGGCTTTGCGCCTATCGAGGATTTTGGCAAAGCGAGACGCCGGAGGGGCTCTGACGAAGTATCAGGCAACAGTCGATGAAGAGCTTGCCACAATGGGCACCTGAAAATTGGGGTCCGCTCCCGAATTTCTTGAAAGCCGGGCAGCCAACGCCGGCACGCTTCGCTGCCCTGCGGCCATAATAATTCTCGCGATATGGATTGGCCCCAAGGCGGACATCTACCGGTAACTATCTGGGTCCTTGGCCTTCCCGGCCTTGCAACTACCTTTACTCAGAAGAGCCTTACGGTAAGCGCCATTAAACACACGGACAGCTCGTTCGAATTTAGCGGGAGGCGCCAAGTGTTTATCTAGCCCCTCGTTCAACAGGAGGGGGACAGCCATCATGGCTTTTCCACTTTCGCTTGGTCTCAGCGCCGGGCACCTTTTCAATAGGCCATAGATGTTACCTGAAATTTCTGCAGCCCGATGCAATTTGCCATCTGCCATACGTGCCAAGTAATTGATGTTTTGCTCTCCCTGCCCGGCCGAAGCAGTCGATATTGTGAAGCAGATTCCTGCGATGACCGTTACCAAAATGCGGCTCAAACGTTTCCCCTCTTCTTGCAGTCAATTCGCCCTACTTATCACGCGTTATCATATCTTGGCCTGATTTCAAAAGCTCACCAATCGGCGCCAGCGGGATTACCACTAAAGCCCAGTCGCGGACCTCGATGGGCGAACAGTTTATTTGGTGGGACAAGCTCAAATTGCTCGGCTCATAGCCATTAATTGCATACAAGCACGGAAATTCTGGGTGCTATTCGTCCATCGAAAATGTGAATCGAACTGGATTTGTTTTGATTCCCGGCGGCCAACACCGTTTCACGCCATGTGCAAGGATCGGAGCAGCCTTCGCCATCGACTCTGAGTGAGGCTCGTAAGCGACCACAGCAACAGTCTGTGCCTTGTCGGCTTTATCCAGCGTGACCTCAAAAGTCATTTTGAACGGCGTCGCGATATCGACCGGAATGACTAAGCAGCCTCCAATTTTCTCGCTGAGAAGAACCTCTAATTCGCTAGCCCGTGCAGTGCCGGCGCAAATAATTAAACCCAATACGACGACTGCGCGCATTCCCTTTGATCAACGGCAGCTTTAAACCATTAGGCGGAGCAGCGCCGTTCTCCACCGTGTCGCGGACTGGAAAAGCGGCAAGGTTTGGGCGACACCACTTCGCGAAATCCATAAGCAGTTCCAGCCTCTCAATGGCGATTTTATCGAGGGCGTTCCCGCTGATCCTGGCGCGGTCGAATGGCACCTAAGCAGGTGACCTGGACTGCCCTACATCAAGAAATTGAAATCTCTGTAAGTAGCTGATTTTGCCATATAAAATAATGTTGGCTGGGGCGCCAGGATTCGAACCTGGGATTGTCGGTACCAAAAACCGATGCCTTACCACTTGGCTACGCCCCAACAGTCGCAACATGCCCGCTGCGCGCGGCCTTATAGGACGAGCCGACGGAAAGCTCAATGCCGAGAATGCGCGGAACTGATCCACCGGTTTCCGCAGATCGCAAATCATCGTCTGCTTTCGGGCGATGGCGTCTATTCACCCCAAACGGCGATTTCATTGCCGGCCGGATCGAAGAAATGGATCCGCCTGCCGCCGGGGAATGAGAAGATCGGCTTGACGATCGTGCCGCCGGCATTTTCGACGGCGCCCAGGGTTTCGAGTTCTCCGGTCAGTCCCATGGCGTTTAGTTCCTGTTTTGTGCTCTTCAACTGGCCGCCCAAACCGCAAGTCTTTTGTCATCGCTTTGTCTTAATCGATTGTAGAAGCCGGCTGGCTTGCCGACGGCTTGCCTTTCGCACTGCAGCATCATATCGCTCGTGCAGGGACACGGCGGAACTTCGGCTTCGTCAATCTTTTCAATCTCCTGCAACCGGAGAGCAAGCATGACCAAATGGGTCTACACCTTTGGCGACGGCGCTGCAGAAGGCCGTGCCGGCGACAGGAACCTGCTGGGCGGCAAGGGCGCCAATCTGGCCGAAATGTGCAGCCTGGGCCTGCCGGTGCCGCCGGGGTTCACCATCACCACCGACGTCTGCAACGCCTACTACGCCAACGGCCGCACCTACCCGGCCTCGCTGGAGGCGGACGTCGCGGTCGCATTGGATCATATCGGCCGGCTGACCGGGCGCCGCTTCGGCGATCCCTCAAAACTGCTTTTGGTCTCCGTGCGTTCCGGTGCCCGCGCTTCGATGCCCGGCATGATGGACACCGTGCTCAATCTCGGCCTGAACGACGAGACGGTCGAGGCGCTGGCCGCCGATTCAGGCGACGCCCGCTTTGCCTATGACAGCTACCGGCGTTTCATCCAGATGTATTCCGATGTCGTCATGGGCCTCGACCATGAGGTGTTCGAGGAAATCCTCGAAGACCAGAAGGGCGGCCTCGGCCATGAACTCGATACCGAACTGAGCGCCATCGAATGGCAGGGCGTGATCGCGCTCTACAAGGCCAAGGTCGAGGAGGAACTCGGCAAACCGTTTCCGCAAGATCCGAACGAGCAGCTCTGGGGTGCGATCGGCGCCGTGTTTTCGAGCTGGATGAACAACCGCGCCATCACCTACCGGCGCCTGCACGACATTCCCGAAAGCTGGGGCACCGCGGTCAATGTCCAGGCCATGGTCTTCGGCAATATGGGCGAAACCTCGGCCACCGGCGTCGCCTTCACCCGCAATCCGTCGACCGGCGAAAAGATGCTCTATGGCGAGTTCCTGGTGAATGCGCAGGGCGAGGATGTCGTCGCCGGCATCCGCACGCCGCAAAACATCACCGAGGCGGCGCGCATTGCCGCCGGCTCCGACAAGCCGTCGCTGCAGAAGCTGATGCCGGAAGCGTTCCAGTCTTTCGTCACCATCTCCGACCGCCTGGAAAAGCACTACCGCGACATGCAGGATCTCGAATTCACCATCGAGCGCGGCAAATTGTGGATGCTGCAGACGAGGTCCGGCAAGCGCACCGCCAAGGCGGCGCTCAAAATCGCCGTCGAGATGGCGCGCGACAAGCTCATTTCAAAGGAGGAGGCGGTCGCCCGCATCGATCCGGCCTCGCTCGACCAGTTGCTGCATCCGACCATCGATCCGAAGGCGGCACGCGATGTCATCGGCATCGGTCTGCCCGCATCTCCGGGGGCAGCCACCGGCGAGATCGTGTTTTCCTCCAACGATGCCGAGGAGCTCAAGACCCAAGGCCGCAAGGCGATTCTCGTGCGCATCGAGACCAGTCCCGAGGACATCCACGGCATGCATGCGGCGGAAGGCATCCTGACCACGCGTGGCGGCATGACCAGCCACGCGGCGGTGGTGGCGCGCGGCATGGGCAAGCCCTGTGTGTCGGGCGCCGGCTCGCTGCGCGTCGACTACAGGGCCGGCACCCTGATGGCGATGGGATCGACGTTCCGCAAGGGCGATATCATCACGATCGACGGCGGCAACGGCCAGGTGCTGAAAGGCGCCGTGCCAATGCTGCAGCCGGAGCTCTCGGGCGATTTCGCCGCCATCATGGAATGGGCCGATGCCGTGCGCCGCATGAAGGTGCGCACCAACGCCGAAACGCCGCTCGACGCGCGCATGGCGCGTTCCTTCGGCGCCGAAGGCATCGGGCTTTGCCGCACCGAGCACATGTTCTTCGAGGGCGACCGCATCGTCGCCATGCGCGAGATGATCCTGGCCGACACGGAAAAGGGCAGGCGAACGGCGCTCGCAAAACTCTTGCCCATGCAGCGCTCGGATTTCCTCGAATTGTTCGAGATCATGGCCGGCCTGCCGGTGACGATCCGCTTGCTCGATCCGCCGCTGCACGAATTCCTGCCCAAGACCGAGGAAGAGGTGGCCGAAGTCGCCGCCGCCATGAACCTGTCGCCCGACAAGCTCAGGCAGCGCACCGAGGCCCTGCACGAATTCAACCCGATGCTTGGCCATCGCGGCTGCCGGCTTGCGGTTTCCTATCCCGAAATCGCCGAGATGCAGGCGCGCGCCATTTTCGAGGCCGCCGTCGAAGCCGGCAGGAAGGCCGGCGCGCTGGTGGTCCCGGAAATCATGGTGCCGCTGGTCGGCCTGGTGAAGGAGCTCGACTACGTCAAGGTGCGGATCGATGCCGTCGCCAGGAGCGTGATGGAGGAAACCGGCGTCAAGATCACCTATCTTACCGGCACGATGATCGAACTGCCGCGCGCCGCGATCCGCGCCCGGGCCATCGCCGAGGCGGCCGAATTCTTCTCTTTCGGCACCAACGATCTGACCCAGACCACTTTTGGCATCTCACGCGACGATGCGGCCTCGTTCCTGGAGACCTATCGCCAGAAGGGCATCATCGAGCAGGATCCGTTCGTGTCGCTCGACATCGAAGGCGTCGGCGAACTGGTGCGGATGGCGGCCGAAAAAGGCAGGGCAACGCGGCCGGATATCAAGCTCGGCATTTGCGGCGAGCATGGCGGCGATCCGGCGTCGATCCATTTCTGCGAGGAGATCGGCCTCGACTACGTGTCGTGCTCGCCCTATCGCGTGCCGATCGCCAGGCTGGCTGCCGCGCAGGCGGCGGTGCAGGCTGCTAAGAACGGTCGCGGGTAAGCGGCCGGCAGGACACCGACTGGTCGGCAGGACAGGGCACCCTGCTCTGCACAGTGATTTTGACAGATCGGCGATCGGCAGCGACCGTCGACAATTCTCTCAGACAATTTCAGTGGCAAATCGCAAACCTCTAGGATTGGCTGAAACATCCCTCCCTTCGTCATCCCAGGGTCTGCGCCGCGTCGCTTCGCTCCTTGCTTCGCCCTGGGATGACGAAGACGTGGTGGCCTGTGGCTAATCCCAAGAGTCAGGGCTGATGGCTGCAGGCCGGCCGGCAGCGACCGACGGTCAAAGAACCAATCCCTGTGCAGAGGAACTAGGCGGCTTCGACCGTCACCTTGTTGGGATAGAACGCGCCGTGATCGCGGATTTCGATCATCTCGTCGAAAGGCCGCTCATAGGCCCACATCGCATCCTTGCCTGCTTCCGCGGCAGGCAGCACGCTCCAATAGCTCGCATCGCCCTTGAATGGGCAATGAGTCGACGAGTCCGTCCTGCGAAGCTGGTCGAAATCGATGTCTTCGAATGGAATGTAGAGGATCCCGGGGTAGGGGGATTCGGTCAACAGCTTGGCCCTCCTGGACGAGGCAATGACCGCGTCGCCGGCGCGCACGGTCACAGTTCCGCTGTAGGGCTCGATGGTAATGACTTTATCCGGGTTGCGCTGAAAGCCGGGTGACGGATTGGCGGTCTGGTCCATGACGGTTCTCCTTGCACGACCTAAAATGTGTAGGGCGTGCGCGCTACGCAAGGGCGCTGTCGAATGCGGGGCTCCATCGCCTTTTGGGGTTGAAGGATCTCTCGTCAAATTGAGCTTGGCTATGACCGATCAGGGCTGATGACCGATCAGGCGGCAGCCTGAAAGGCGTCCATCAGCCCGGCATAGGCGGCGGCGATACCGGCGACAGGATTGGTGCTTCGCGACGCGGTTTCGACCTTGAGCGCACCACCGCCGGTCGGCAAGGTAAGAAGCAGGAACTGGCGGTTGCCGCCATCGCCGACGCAAGCCGCGGCGACGTGCTGGCTTTCGCCTTCGTTCTGAACGCACATCTTGAACAGCAGCGTGCCGCCGACGGCCTCAAGGGCGCCGCCGACGACTTCAACGAATTCGTCCTCGGAAACGGTTTTGGCGTCCGGCACCAAATCGGCCAGGCTTTCGGCAAGCGAATCTTCGAGAGCTTTGTCGTCGAGCTGCGCGTCCATGCGAACCTCTTTCATTCGCCAATCACACCCCTACCATTAATCAAAGTTAATGTCGACAATGGCCGGATTGTGGCGGTTTTCGCTGCCTTTTCGAACAATGGGCTGCTTCTGCCCGGTCATGGCTGGACAATCCGCTTGTTCGTCCCACAATGGAGCGAAAACCAGTGGGGGAACGAAAACCCATGGGAGGAGAAGAATGCTCGGACTGATGCAGGAATGGCCGCTGCTTTGCCACAAGCTAATCGACAATGCAGCCAGGCAGCACGGCGAACGCGAGATTGTGTCGCGCTCGATCGAGGGCCCGATCGTCCGGACCACTTACGTCGAAATTCATCGCCGCGCCTTGCGGGTCGCTGAGCGGCTCGAGCGTGATGGCTTTGGGCTTGGCGACCGCATCGCCACATTGGCCTGGAACACGGCGCGCCACATCGAAGCCTGGTACGGCATCATGGGTGTCGGCGCGATCTATCACACGCTTAATCCGCGCCTGTTTCCCGAGCAGATCGCCTGGATCATGAACAATGCCGAGGACCAGGCGATCTTCGTCGATCTGACATTCGTGCCGCTGCTTGAAAAGATCGCCGGCGCGGTCAAATCGCTCAGAAAGGTGGTCGTGCTGACCGACAAGGCGCACCTGCCGCAGACGGCGCTGCCGAATGCTGTTGCCTATGAGGAATGGCTTGACGAAGCCGACGGCGCCTTCACCTGGAAGACGTTCGATGAAAACACCGCCGCCGGCATGTGCTACACCTCGGGCACGACAGGCGATCCGAAAGGCGTCCTCTACAGCCATCGCTCGAACGTGCTGCACGCCATGATTGCGGCGATGCCCGATGCGATGGGCCTCTCCTCGCGCGACACCATACTGCCGGTTGTGCCGATGTTCCACGCCAATGCCTGGGGCCTTGGCCAGAGCGGCCCGATGATCGGCGCCAGGCTGGTCATGCCTGGCTGCAAGATGGACGGCGCCTCGATCTATGAATTGCTCGACACCGAAAAGGTGACGTTCAGCGCCGCCGTGCCGACAGTGTGGTTGATGCTGCTGCAGTACCTGGAGGAGACCGGCAAGAAACTTCCCTATCTGAACAAGGTCGTTATCGGCGGCTCATCCTGCCCGCGTGCGATCACGGCAAAGTTCCAGGGCAATTACGATGTCGAGGTCATCCATGCATGGGGCATGACAGAAATGTCGCCGCTCGGCACGCTGTGCACCATGAAGCCGGGCTATGCCGGGCTTGAGGGCGAAGCCCGGCTCGACGTCCAGGGCAAGCAGGGTTTTCCGCCTTTCGGCGTCGAAATGAAGGTCACCGACGACGACGACAAGGAACTGCCATGGGACGGCGAGACATTCGGGCGCTTGAAGGTCCGCGGACCGGCCGTCGCGCGTGCCTATTATGGCGGCATCGGATCCGAACAGTTCGATGAAGAAGGCTGGTTCGATACCGGCGATGTCGCCCATATCGACCCGGGCGGCTACATGCAGATCACCGATCGCGCCAAGGACGTCATCAAGTCGGGCGGCGAATGGATCTCGACCATCGAGCTCGAGAATCTCGCGATCGGTCATCCTGATGTGGCGGAGGCGGCCGCCATCGGCATCCAACATTCGAAATGGGGCGAACGGCCGTTGCTTGTCGTCGTCCGCAAGCCGGGCCGCGAGCCGACCAAGACGGATATCCTCGCCTTCATGGACGGCAAAGTGGCGAAGTGGTGGATGCCGGATGACGTCGCCTTCGTCGGCGAAATTCCCCACACCGCCACCGGCAAGATCCAGAAGACAACCTTGCGCCGGCAGTTCAGGGACTATCGCCTGCCGACGGACTGACTGACATGACGTCTTTCGCCTACAAGCCGCCGCTGAACGGCTTAAGCGCCGGTCCGGGGTGAAGCAGTGCTGAAAATGATGAAAACTCCCGAGCGACAGACGTCGAGGGCCGCCGGCTGGTCGCGGCGGACAGGCGCTTTTTCGGCGGTCCTGCTGCTGACCGTTCTCGTCGGCCACCGCTATCAGCTTGTTGAAACGCCGGCTTTCCTTTGGGTGCTCGGCATTGTCGCGCTGCTTGCCGCCTTTGCGCTGTTGTTCGCCGGCCTTGCCTTTTCGAGAATTTGGAATTTCGGCGACCGTGGCGGTCGCGATCTCAGCGTCGGCGCGCTGCTGGCATTGCTGGTGCTTGTTCCTTTTGGCATTGCCGCCTATTGGGCAGCGACTTCTCCGCCGCTCAGGGACATCTCGACGGATTTCGACGATCCGCCGGTGCTCGACACCAGCACCCGGACCGCGGATATGAACGCGCTTTCGCCGCCGACCCCGGGCGAGCGGCGGCTGCAGACCGAGACCTATCCGCTTGTCACCAGTCGCAGCTACAATCTGCCTTTCGATCGGGTCCTGGAAGCCGTCGAAACCGTGCTCGGTCGTCGGGACTGGCAGCTTGCAGCGCCGTTTCCGCGTGCGATCGGGCAAAGCGAGGTGACGATCAACGCCCTGGCCAGGAGCTTCATCCTCAGCCTTCCCGCCGACGTCGCCATCCGTGTGACCGACGATGGCGATGCGGTCCTCGTCGACATGCGTTCGGCCTCGCGTTACGGCCGCTACGACCTTGGCGACAATGCGGCCCGCATCGTGGATTTCCTGGCCGAGCTGGATCAGGAAGTCGCCGGCCAGGTCGGTACGGCCCCGGCCGAGTGACGTCCAGAGCGTTTTTACAGCCAAAGCGGAATCGCTTTGACGCCACAGAAATGCGGCCGATACAATCAGTGGTTGAGTATGCGAACAGGCTATTCGGCCGGCTCGAATTCACCCTTGAGCAAAATTGTCTCCACTGTCCCAAGCGGATTGATGATCCGGCTCTCCAGGACTTCGACAAGCTTGCGTCCGACAGCCGCCATATCGACGGAATGGACTTCGATCTTTGCCGGCAGGAAGCGTGCCAGCCGCGTGCTGTCACGCGTGACAATGTGGACGTCGCTCCCCGGCGCAAGACCTCTTTTGCCAAGAGCGTGCAGCGCCCCCAGAAGGCCCAGTTCGTTGGCGCATGCCAGGCCTGTCGGCGGATCTGAGCAAGCCAGCAAGCGATCGAACCAGGCTGCGCTCGATTCCATGGTGAACATGCCATGACCGATCAGCGCTTGGTCGATTGCAATGCCGACCTCCGCCATTGCCCTTGCATAGCCGGAAAAACGCATGGCACTCGCCTGATCCTCCGGAACCAGAAGTTGCAGTGCAATGCGTCGGCAGCCCTTGTCCATGAGCCGTCGGGTTGCCTCGTAGGCAATCTGTTCATTGTCGACATCGACAAAAGGATATGCGGTATCCAGGTCGGTTCTTCCAAACGCGACGAATGGCATGCGTTGATCCAGCAGCAGCTTGACGCGCGGATCACCCGACACCAGGCGCGTGATGATCAGTCCGTCCGTGCTGCGCGCCTGAAGCTGCCGCTGCACGCTCTCGACGGGATCGTCGTCGGGCGTGGTGGAATAGATGGACAGACTATAACCGGCTTTTCGCGCCGCCAGCGTCATGCCTTCGATCAAAGGCAGCTTCAACAGATCGGACAGATGATTTTGGGTCTCCATCGGGAGTACGGCCATCATCGTCAGCGTTCGACCGGTCTTGAGCGCACGACCATGATGATTTGGCAGATAGCCGACCCGCTTGGCCGCCTCCTTGACGCGGGCAATGGTCGAGGGCTGCACTTCCGGCCCATCCTTCAGAGCGCGGGACACCGTGGTCACCGAGAGGGAAAGTTCCGCCGCGATCTGCTTTAGATTGGCCATTGTTCGCCCGACTTCATTTGCGAAAGCGCCGGCTGACTTGCTGACCGCCATAACGTTACCGGATTCGACATCCCGGTCAATCCGAACGCCCGTCGCAAGCCGCTTGACTCCTGCGTGTTCTGATGCAATCGTAACGTTACGATTACAGATAAATGGCCGTTTCAGGCAATATTTGATGACGTTGGGGAGGAGAACCTATGTCCTGGCTGCGCATTTCCTTAACAGCATTCGCGATCTCGGCTGCCGTGCCCGTCCATGCCCAAACACTCACCATCACGACTGCAGGCGGCGATTATGGCAACGCCATGAAAGAGGCCATGTGGGGCCCTGCTGCAAAAGAGCTAGGTTATGATGCCCGCGAGGAGACCCTGAGCGACGGCCTGGCCGCCTTGAAGATGCAGGTCACCTCGGGGGCAATTGCGACCGACATTATCCACCTCGGCTCGCCGGAAGGCGCCCAGGCCGCCGCACAATCGCTGCTGGAGCCGCTCGACTACAAGACCATCGATGCCAAATCCGTGCCGGAGGGTGCCGCGTCCGACTACTGCTATCCGTTCGATTCCTATGGCACCGTCCTGTCGTGGAACACCAAGACCTATGGCGACAACCCGCCGAAGACCTGGGCCGAGTTCTGGGACGTTGCCAAATTCCCGGGCCGCCGCGCGTTGCGCGCCAATGCGCAGGACTCGATCGAGATCGCGCTTCTCTCCGATGGCGTGGCGCCGGCGGACGTCTATGCCGTGCTCAGCACGCCGGAAGGGCTGGAGCGTGCCATCAAGCGGCTTGAAGCGATCAAACCGGATGTCGCCGTGTGGTGGACCTCGGGAGCCCAGTCCGCGCAGCTGCTGAAGGACGGTGAGGCGGATCTGGTCGTTACCTGGAACGGCCGGGCAGAGACCGTGAAAAAAGATGGCGGCACGGCTGACTACACGTTCAAGGGTTCGGTCATCGGCACGGACTGCCTTGGGGTGCCGAAGGGCGCGCCGAACAAGGAAGCCGCGATGAAGCTCATCGCAGCGATGACGCAGCCCGCGCGCGTTGCGAAGCTGACCGATTTCATCGCCTATGGCCCGGTCAATCCTGCGGCCTATGAGGGTGGCCTGATTCCCGAGGACCGTCTGAAGACGCTTGCGACCGCGCCTGAAAATGCCGGCACCTCGGTGTTTTCGAATTCACAATGGTGGGTCAAGAACGGCGAGGCTGCCCAACAGGCCTTCGACGAGATGATGGCCCGCTGAGCCTCGGCTGACAAGGCTGGAGCAGATGATGAAGTCGCTCCCGATCACCATCGACAGCGTCAGCAAGGCTTACGGGTCCTACGTCGCGCTGGATGATGTCTCGCTCGACATTCAAGCTGGCGAATTCCTCACGCTGCTCGGGCCATCGGGATCGGGCAAGACCACGCTGCTCATGGCCCTGGCCGGCTTTGTCCGGCCGGATTCCGGCAAGCTGTTGTTGGGCGATCGCGACATTACCCGCCTGGCGCCGGACAAACGCGACATCGGCATCGTATTCCAGAATTACGCCTTGTTTCCCCACATGAATGTCCTGGCGAATGTCGCGTATCCGCTGGCGCTGCGCAAGACGCCGAGAGCGGAGGCGCGTCAGCGGGCGCTTGGCACCCTGGCCCGCGTCAAGCTGGACGGCCTGGCGGAGCGCAATATCGCCGCACTGTCCGGCGGCCAGCGTCAACGGGTGGCATTGGCGCGGGCAATCGTCTTCGAACCGCGCGTGATGCTGATGGACGAGCCGCTGTCGGCGCTCGACAAGAATCTGCGCGAAACCATGCAGTACGAGATCCGGCGTCTGCACGATGACCTGGGGATCACCACAATCTATGTGACCCACGACCAGCGCGAAGCGCTGATCATGTCCGACCGGATTGCGGTGATGAATTCTGGCCGCATCCAGCAGATCGATACGCCGCAGCGGATCTATGATCGTCCATCGACCCGCTGCGTCGCCGAGTTCATGGGCGAGGCCAACATCGTGGCGCCGGGCTCGGTGCGCAGGATCGACGGCGCCGAAGCGTCACGCGAGACCCTGATGATTCGCGCCGAAAGCTTCCATCTTGATGCCAAGCTCGTCGGTGCAGACGCAGTGGCTCTCGAAGGCATACTGCGCGCCAAGGCGTTCCGCGGCGAGAACTGGCTTTTGACGCTGGCGCTCGACGGTGGCCAGGAGGTGCTTGTCTGCATTCCGGCAGCGCTGGCCGGCGGCTGCGCCGAGCTTGCCGCCGGTCAGCGGATGACCGCATTTGCACCAGCAGCGAAGGTTCACGCGATACCGGGAGCGCTGGCGTGACCGTCACTGTGGATCCTGCGCTCCTGGCAGATGCGCGCCGCGAGCGGCGGTTTTTCCTTTCGCTTTCGCTGCCGGCGCTGATCATCGTTGGACTGGCGGCGATACTGCCCATCCTTTGGATCATCCGGCAATCTTTTTTGACCACAGGCGGTGAGTACACTGTCGGCAACTACGCGAAAGTGCTTTCGAGCGGACTGACATGGTCGGCGCTCGTCACCACCCTCGAACTGTCCCTCGGCACGCTGGCGATCTGCATTCTTCTGGGCACCCCGCTGGCACTCGCCTTGGCCAGCGCCAGGCCAAGGGTGGCCAATGTGCTGATGGCCTTCGTCATGCTACCGTTGTGGACCGCTATCCTGGTGCGCACCTATGGCTGGCTCGTGCTGTTGCGGCGCGATGGCCTGGTCAACGCGGCCTTGACTGGTTCGGGCCTGACGGCGGAGCCTTTGCCGCTGGTCTATAATTTTACCGGAACGCTGATCGGCATGGTTCACTACATGCTGCCGATCTTTCTGCTGCCGGTCTATGCCGCGATGCGCGATATCGACCCAAACCTCGTTCGCGCGGCAGCGAGCATGGGAGCCACGCTCGGGCAGGTCATCCGCACCGTCATCATGCCGCTTTCGGCCGGCGGCATCTTCTCGGGCTCGGTCATCGTGCTCATCTATTCCATCGGTTTTTTCATCACGCCGGCGGTGCTTGGCGGCGGCAAGATAAATCCTCTCTCGACCCGGATCGAGCGTGCGCTATCGACCTTTCAGGATTGGGGGTCGGCAAGCGTCCTGGGCATTCTGCTCCTCGTTCTCATGGCGCTGATCGGTGTGATGCTGCTGGCGGCACGCCGCCTGCTGGCCCAGAACACGGTGGCAGCCGCCCATGCTTGAAGCCTATCCGCAAAACCGGCTCGCCCGCATTGTCCTGTGGAGCTTTGCTGCGCTTGTCATGGCATTTCTGATGTTGCCGACGCTCGTGGTGGTGCCGCTTTCGTTTTCGGCGTCCAATCTCCTCGAGTTTCCGCCGCACGCCTACTCGTTGCGCTGGTACGAGAATTTTTTCGGCTCGGCGACGTGGATGGCAGCACTCAGGACCAGCCTGATCCTTGGGACATTGACGGCGCTGATTGCGGTGCCGTTTGCGCTGCTCGCCTGCATCTCGATGAATCGGCTGGGCGGCAAGACCGCAGCGTCCATCCAGGGCGTTCTGCTCACCCCCTCTGTCACCCCGGGAATCCTGCTGGCGATCGGCCTGTTTTTTGTGCTGGCGGCGCAACGCCTGGTCGGAACGCTGTTCGGTGTGCTGGTCGGACATGTGGTGCTCGCCGTTCCGGTCGCGTGCATTGTATTGCTGCCCGCCCTGGCTCGCTTCGACTGGAACCAGGTTCAGGCGGCGCGCAGCCTCGGCGCGGACTGGGCCAGGGCAATTGGCGGAATAATCGTTCCGCAACTTCGGCTCAGCCTGTTGTCGGCGACATTGATGGCGTTCCTGACGTCGCTCGACGAGTCCGTGATTTCGATCTTCGTCGCAAGTGGTCGCAACAGCACGATGCCGAAGCTCATGTTCATCTCGCTGCGCGATCAGATCGATCCGACCATTGCGGCGATCTCGACATTGTGGACCGCTATTGTTGTGGTCGTCGTCGTGATCGTCGCCCTTCGTCAAAAATCCTGACCGAGCCAAAAATCCTCACCGAGCCAATATCCTGATCAAGATGGGAAGCATGCCCCAAAATCATCACGCAGCCGGTGCTCCGGCGGACCGATCGACTGACATACCTCAGGTCGGCTTGGCCATCATCACCGGGTCGGCAAACTGGGGGCTTGCCTTCCCGGAAGACGTCGGATTCGAGGGCGTGCGCACGCTGCGGCGTGACATGAGTTTTGAGACGCCTTTCGGTCGTACCGACAACTGGAAGTTGCTCGAGTTCGATGCCTCGATTTCAGCCGAAGGCAGAGCAAAGCGGGCGTTGTGCATGTATTCGCACGGCAATCCCCGCGACCATATCGACCATTCCTGCCATCGCCGCGCGTTCTGGGTGTTGATGAAAGCGGGTGTGCGGCAAGTCCTCGCCTGCTCGACCGTTGGCGCCGTCAACAAGGCGATCCAGCCCGGCGACATGGTGGTGCCCGCCGATATCATCGAACTGACGCAGACCCCGTTTTCACTGCTTCCGGATCGCCAGAGTTTTGACTGTTCGGGCAAGCAGATCGTATGTCCAACATGTGCGGCGGTTCTGGCCGAGACGGCCCGCCGGCATTGGCCGGCCGAATGCCGCGTTCATGGCATCGAACAGCAGCTGGTGGCTGCCCATTGCTATGGTCCGCGGCTGACAACCCCGGCCGAAGCCTTGGCCTATCGCGGCATGGGGGCGGATGTGCTCAACCATTCCATCGCCCCTGAGGCCACCTTGGCGCGCGAGATCGGCGCCTGCTTCGTGCCCTGTGCGTTCGTCACGGCGGGTTTCAACGACTATATGGATCGCAACCGCCAGAAATTGCTGCAGGAGGACGTGCTGCCCAATCTCTCCATGACAGCCTCGCTTGTCGCGCTGGAGACCGCCGCGCGACTTCCGGCCAATCCGCAATGCTCTTGCCAGGGTTTGAAGTCGCCTCAACCGGAAGAGCGTTCCAGCCGGTTCTGAGGTTTGAGGAGGGCGGTGCGAGTTCTGGCGGGATTTTTTAGCCAGGCAGGCTGAAAATGCCGTCGATCGCAGGGTCGCCGTCGGTGCTCGCCAGGCCGCGCGCCACCAGGTCCTCGAGATGGGCAAGCACCGACAGCCCGGCGGCGCCGTGCAGGCGCGGATCGGTATCCCGATAGATCGCCGCGACCATCTCCTCGATCGTCCGGTCGCCGCTTCTGATCCGCTCCAGGATCGCTTGCTCGCGCATCCTGCGATGCGCCTTCAACGCGCGCATGAAGCTGCGCGGCGCTGTCACCGGCCCGCCATGGCCGGGCAGCAGCAGGCGGTCGTCGCGCTCGATCAGCCGATCCAGCGAGGCCATGTAGTCGGCCATGGCGCCGTCCGGCGGCGCAACGATGGAGGTCGCCCAGGCCATGACATGATCGGCCGAGAACAGGATACCGCTTCCTTCCAACGCAAAGGCTGCGTGGTTGGCGGTATGGCCCGGCGTCAGCACCGTTCTGATCGCCCAGCCGTCGCCGTCGACCACCATATCGTTGGCAAGCGCGGTATCCGGATTGAAGGCGGTGTCGGCGCTGGCGTCGAGCGGATTGATTTCGCCTGTGCGCAGCGGCCTCGCCGGCCGATGCGGACCCTCGGCCAGGACAATTGCACCGGTGTGCTGCTTCAGCCGCGCTGCCAGCGGAGAATGGTCGCGATGCGTGTGGCTGACGAAACTATGGCTGACCGGCCTGTCTGCGATCACCTCGAGCAATGTCCTAAGATGCGCCTCGTCATCCGGCCCCGGATCGATGACCGCCAGCGTCTTGCGCCCGACGATGTAGCTGTTGGTGCCGTGAAATGTGAACGGGCCGGGATTTTCCGCGGTGATCCGAACCACGTCGGGCGCAACCTTGACGCCCTGGCCGTAGGCCGGGTCGAAGTCGGTGTCGAATTTCAGCGCCATGGCAGTTCAGCCCTGTTCCAGAGGCGGCAAAACCGATGTCAGCAAAACCGATTGCCGCATAGCACGGAAGCCAATATAGGGAAACGCAAGGCCGCGATCTGCGGCAATCCGCAATGAGGAAGACCATGGCAATTGCAACGACGCCGCTTGTTTCTCTCGCTCTGCCTGAAAAGGGCGCGGCCCGCCTGGCGACCCAGCTTTTGCTGGCGATCGTTGGAACGCTGCTGCTGACCTTGTCGGCCAAGACCAGGGTTTTGCTCGGACCGGTCGACATCTCGATGCAGACCCTGGCCGTGTTCCTGATATCAGCTGCATTCGGCATGCGCCTCGGCGTCGCCACGCTGCTTCTCTACATGGCGGAGGGCGCCATCGGCTTGCCGGTGTTCCAGGGCACGCCGGAAAAGGGCATCGGCATTGCCTACATGCTCGGCTCGACCGGCGGCTATCTCTTCGGCTTCGTGGTCATGGCGGCGATCGTCGGCTGGGCCGCCGATCGCGGCTGGGATCGCCATCCGGTCAAGCTCTTCAACGCGATTCTGGTTGCCGAAATCGTCATGATGGCGATGGGCTTTGCCTGGCTGGCGCTGCTCATCGGCCCGGAAAAGTCATGGCAGTTCGGCGTCGTGCCGTTCATCGTCGGCGACCTGATCAAGGTCGGCCTGGCGGCGAGCCTTGTGCCAGCCGTCTGGTCGCTGCTCAGGCGCCCCTGAGCTCTGGTCGGCGCAATCGCTGGCTGTAATCCTGGCATGATCCTGTTTCAGCGACGGCCCGTCGGAATCGTCAACGCAGGGCGGCTCCAGTTGGCCGGCATCTGCTCCGCAACGATTTGCTAACGATACCGTCACACTATGGTCAAGACTAACGACTAAGGACCACGACAGCCGGCGATTCGTCGCGAGCCGGTGTAACCAGGCGGCTACGCGCAATCGTTCGATACCGCTGGTTGGGTGGCTGAAAAAATAATGCGGCTCGGTAGCTTGTTAGGCACAGCTAAAATTAATGGACAAATAGCAAAAATTCGACCAACCGCCTTGATCCCCGCGACATAGCTGCTCGACCGGTATCGTTGCGCCGTCGCAATCCTTGACATCGACCATGCCGAAGACCGCCGAGAGCGAGACGCGTGATTAGCCCAAAAAAAACAACAGACAAGGCGACTCCATCGTTGCAACGGCCCGCGGTCGGCGCCGCAGCGCGCTGGTATGCCGCCAGCGTTTTTCCGGGAAAGGAAGACGTCGCCGAACGGCATCTCCGGCTGCAGGGGTTTCACCCGTTTGTGCCTCGCCGCGAGAAAACCATACGTCATGCCCGGCGCGTCGAGACGCGACCGGCAGCCTATTTTCCAGGTTACATGTTCATCGCCCTCGATGTCGCGCTGCAGCGGTGGCGCTCGATCAACGGAACGTTCGGCGTGCGCTCCCTCATCATGCAGGGCGAGCGGCCATTGCCGGTCCCCTCGGGGCTGGTGGAGCGGTTCATTGCCCTGACCGGCAAGGACGGCTTGCTTGATTTCAGCGGAGGCCTTACTGCAGGCGCTTCGGTTCGGATTCTTTCAGGCCCTTTCGCGGAGATGATCGGTCGCCTTGACCGGCTCGACCCGGCTGGAAGGGCCCGGGTTCTGGTTGCCATCATGAATGGCGAGGTCCCTGTCGACCTGGATTCAAGGGAACTCGTCGCCATCGCGTAGCCGCCACCATCAAGGCGGCGCGGTGATGTAAATTGTTGTGGTATCCGCTCTCGGGATTCACCCTGGAGTGCGGTAGCCGTCGGTTGATAAGACTTGGCGCTCTGCGACATCGTCTCATCCGCGCTGATTGGGAGTACGCGGCATGCGAATAACAATGATTGGCGCCGGCTATGTTGGGCTTGTCTCGGGCGCCTGTTTCGCCGACTTTGGCCATCAGGTCTGCTGCATTGATCGCGATCCAGAAAAGCTTGCCATGCTCAAGGGCGGCAAGATACCAATCTATGAGCCAGGGCTCGAGGAACTCGTCACCACCAACGCTTTGCAGGGTCGCTTGCGTTTCGACGACAATCTGGCGGACGCGGTTTCTCAATCGGATGTCGTCTTCATCGCCGTGGGCACGCCGTCGCGACGCGGCGACGGTTTTGCCGATCTATCCTTTGTTCATGACGCGGCGGCCGAAGTAGGCCGGGCGCTGAAGGGATTTACGGTCGTTGTGACGAAATCGACGGTGCCTGTCGGTACTGGTGACGAGGTCGAGCGAATTATCCGCGAGCAGAATCCAACGGCCGATTTTGCGGTGGTTTCTAATCCGGAATTTCTTCGCGAGGGATCGGCGATCGAGGATTTCAAGCGGCCTGATCGCATCATCGTCGGGACCGACGCCACAGCGGCCAAGGCAGTGATGGCCGAGATCTACCGTCCGCTCTCGCTGAACGCCGCGCCGATTTTCTATACGAGCCGACGTACGGCGGAGCTTGCCAAATATGCAGGGAATGCATTTCTGGCGATGAAGATCACCTTCATCAACGAAATTGCCGATCTCTGCGAGCGGTTGGGAGCCGATGTGCAGGACGTGGCGCGGGGCATCGGCATGGACAATCGCATCGGCGCAAAGTTTCTTCACGCCGGGCCGGGCTACGGCGGCTCCTGTTTCCCGAAGGATACGCTGGCGCTGGTCAAGACCGCGCAGGACGCGGCAAGTCCGATCCGGCTTATTGAAACGACGGTCTCGATAAACGACCAGCGTAAACGGGCGATGGCGCGCAAAGTCGTCGATGCCTGCGGCGGCTCGGTTCGCGGCAAGACCATTGGCGTCCTCGGCCTTACCTTCAAGCCAAACACGGACGATATGCGCGACGCCCCCTCATTAGCCATCATTCAGGCGTTGAAGGATGCCGGCGCTTCGATCAAGGCGTATGATCCGGTCGGCATGGAGCAGGCGCGCAAGTTGATCGAGGGCATTGAATTCGGGGACAGCGCCTACGCGGTAGCCGACGGCTCGCATGCGATAGTGATCGTCACCGAGTGGAATGCCTTTCGGTCATTGGATCTCAAGCGGCTCCGTGCACTCATGGCGACGCCAGTGATGGTTGACCTTCGAAACGTTTACCGAGGTGAGGATGTCGTGAAGGAAGGCATAGCCTATTCGAGCGTTGGCCGAGAGCGGCATCTTGGTAAGTGAGCGCCAGGTTTTCGCGGGACCCGGTTCGCGAGTGGCAATTTGAGCACCACCACCATCCAACTGCCTAATCGCAGGCATCTCCTGCTTCGGACGCGGTTTCAGCTGCTTGGCGGATTGACATTCGCCATTCTGCTGCCGGCTCTCATCAGGATGTCGGTCGATCCCCGCGTAATCTGGTCATCGAACATGCAGGCCACGATTTTTGCGGCATTCGTCGCTCATACATCGGGCTACATGCTTTACAAGCGGATCGGCAACTTCCCCGGCGTCGCAGCGGCTGGCTACATCTTCCCCACATTCGCGCTGACGTACGGCCTTGTGTTCGTGACCATCTTCTTTTTCAGGTTCGATTATAGTCGATTTCAAGCGGCAGCCAGCTTCATTCAATCGACCTTGTGGTATTTTGGCTTGAGCCTGGCCACGCGGCGGATGGAATCATACCGGCTGGCTATAATTCCGGGAGGCGATGTCGACAGGCTGGAGAGCATCCCGGATGTGAGTTGGCACAGAGTCAATTCGCCCAACACAATTGTCGAGTATGCCAGCGGCGTGGTTGCTGATCTGCGGGCCGATCTTTCCGATGAGTGGGAGCGATACATCGCCGACCGCGCGCTATCGGGAACGCCAGTCTATCATGTCAAACAAATAAGAGAATCGCTCACAGGCCGTGTTGAAATCGAGCATTTGTCTGAGAATACGTTGGGGTCGTTGAATCCGAACCAGGCCTACCTAAAAATAAAACAGGCAATTGACTGGATGTCTGCGTTGTTTGTGCTTGTTGTGTTCTCGCCATTGCTAGTGTTTGTGGTGATTGCCATAAAGATCGATTCACCCGGACCTGCGCTATTTAGACAGAAGCGAATGGGCTACCGAGGAAATCCGTACGAGGTCTATAAGTTCAGAACGATGAAGCTCGGCAGCGCTTCCAATGACGAGAAGGAAGAGGCTATTACGAAAATTGGCGACGCGCGCATCACTCGTGTCGGGCGGTTTTTGAGGACGTCCAGGATCGACGAGTTGCCGCAGGCTATCAATATATTGCGCGGCGAAATGAGCTGGATCGGGCCACGCCCTGAAGCACTCGTACTCTCCAACTGGTATGAGGCGGAGCTGCCGTTCTATCGATACCGGCATATCGTCCGGCCCGGCATCACTGGATGGGCGCAAGTCAATCAAGGTCATGTCGCGGCGGTAAGCGACGTTCTAGAGAAGCTTCACTACGACTTCTACTACATCAAAAACTTCTCCCCGTGGCTCGACATGCTGATCGTATTTCGTACCATCCGAACCATGCTGACGGGATTTGGCGCGCGTTGATATAGCGGCAACTCGCTAATCGACACAGCCAAGCCACTCACGAGCCTCACATCTCAAGTTTTTAAAGAATGGGTATTGTAATGTCTAAAGCCACGCTGATCAGCGTTGAGAAATATCGTTGTATCGACCTCGGAGAAGCACAATGACCAGAAAAACCGCCCTCATTACCGGCATCACCGGCCAGGATGGCGCCTATCTGGCGGAACTTCTCTTGGCAAAGGGCTATGACGTCCATGGCATCAAACGGCGTTCCTCGTCTTTCAATACCGGTCGCATCGACAATCTCTACCAGGATCCGCATGAGAAGGACGTAAGGCTGTCGCTGCACTATGGAGACATGACCGACGCCACCAACCTCATCCGTATCGTCCAGGAAGTGCAGCCAGACGAGATCTACAATCTCGCCGCACAATCGCATGTCCAGGTGAGCTTCGAGACCGCGGAATATACCGCGAATGCCGACGCGATCGGCACATTGCGTCTCCTCGAAGCAGTCCGGCTGCTTGGCCTGACAAAAAAGTCGCGTTTTTATCAGGCATCGACTTCCGAGCTCTACGGCAAGGTGCAGGAAATCCCGCAGCGGGAGACGACGCCTTTCTATCCGCGGTCGCCATATGCGGCGGCAAAGATTTATGCCTACTGGATCACCGTGAACTACCGCGAAGCTTACGATATTCATGCGTCCAACGGCATCCTGTTTAATCACGAAAGCCCGATGCGCGGAGAGACCTTCGTCACCCGCAAGATCACGCGCGCGGCTGCTGCAATCAGCCTCGGTCTTCAGGACAAGCTCTACCTCGGCAATCTGTCGGCTGAACGGGATTGGGGCCATGCCCGCGATTACGTCGAAGGCATGTGGCGAATTCTTCAGCATGACGTGCCCGACGACTACGTGCTTGCAACCGGGGTGAAGAACTCGGTCCGCCGTTTTGTCGAGCTTGCATTCAGCGAGGTGGGGACCGAGATCCAATGGGTTGGTTCCGGCGTCGACGAAAAAGGCATCGACGCGAAATCGGGCGCCGTTCTGATCGAGGTCGATCCGCGCTATTTCAGGCCGACCGAGGTAGAGCTTCTGATCGGCGACCCCTCGAAAGCGGAGGGCGTTCTCGGGTGGAAGGCAACAACCTCGCTCAATGCGATGGTCCAGGAAATGGTTCGGTCCGACCTCGAAACGGTAAGACGGGAATCCGAGCACCGGCGCCTGGATGAGGATCGCATTCGCGTTGCGGCACAGTAAGCGACGTTGGGCTGGGTCGACATGAAAATCTCGGTCTTGACCGTCTGTTGGAACTCCGCGGCGACAATCAGGCATACCATCGATAGTTTCCTGGCCCAGGATCATGGCGACAAGGAACTGGTGGTCATCGACGGCAATTCGTCGGACGAGACGTTGTCTATTGTCCGATCTTACCCTCCGGACCAGATCCGGCTGATCAGCGAGCCTGACAGCGGAATGTATGATGCACTCAACAAGGGGCTGCGTCTTTACACCGGAGACGCGGTAGGCGTGCTGAATTCAGACGATTGCTTTCACGACCGCACAGTGCTGGGACGAATATCCGCAGGGCTCGAGACAGCCGATATCGTGCATGGAGACCTGGATTTTGTCGAAGACCATCTGAGCAAACGGGTCGTACGCCGTTGGCGTGCCGCCGCCCGACCCGCCAAGGGCTTTCGGACCGGATGGATGCCCGCCCATCCAACGTTTTACGTCAAGCGAAAGGTTGCGGACGCGGTCGGTGCATTCGATCTCAGCCTCAAAGTGGCATCGGATTATGATTGGATGCTGAGAGCTGTTGAACTCCACGGATTCCAGACCGTTGCCACTAATAATATCTTGGTGGATATGATGGTGGGCGGAGCCAGCACGCGTAGTCTTGCCTCCCACCTCAAGCACAATATCGAAGCATTGCGGTCTCGACGCCAGTGGCTGCGGTCCGGTCCAGTTGACTATGCACTTGTTGCAAAGCCGGCACGGAAAATCAGGCAGTTCGTATTCACTCGGCGAGGCTAGACAAAGATGATCGGGCTGTACACGCAATATGGGTGTGGTCTGTCGTGCTCTCGCGGATTCGATGCAATTCAAGCATGAGTTCCAATCTGAAGCTGCTTACGAATACGCTGACACTCGGTTTGGGTGCCGCTTCGGCGCAACTCCTTGGCCTTATAGCTGTACCTATCCTGGCCCGTGTTTTCAACGCACAGGATTTTGGCCTGTTCGCTATGTTCTTTCTTGGCAGCCAATTGCTGGGCACATGCTTCGCGGCGCGTTATGAACAGGCGATCATGGTCGCCGAGGAAAGACATGTTCGTGCGCTTACAGCACTGTGTGTCACCCTGGCAATTGTTGCGGCCTTGGCAAGCGCACTCGTACTGATCTTGTTCGCGCGAGATTTGGACCTCATCTTCAATACGTCGCTGGGCCTGGCATGGCCAATGACATGCATTGCGGCGTTTTTCGTCTCCCTTACAGTTACATTTTCCATGTTGGCCTCGCGCAGGCAGAATTACAGAGACATCTCGGTCAGCCGCTTTTGCAAGGCAATGATCGCAATTCTGTTGCAAGCCGCGTTAGGCTTGACCATCTTGCCTGGAGCATGGGGCTTGATGATTGGAGAGACTATCGCGTCAGGTGTGGCCGCAGCGATACTTTTGTTCTCACGTCGACCGCTTTATACGGCTGATCTCCGTCTAAACTTCTTTAATAGCAGGCAGAGACGATCTCTTTTGTTGGTTGCTGATCGGTATCATTTATTTCCGAAATTTGGCCTGCCACATTTTTTGATCAATAGCCTTACTGGGTTCGCGTTGATTGCTATCATCGGAGCGAGTTTCTCGTTAGTCGAGGCCGGACAGTATTTCATGATGCAGCGTATTGTCATGTTGCCGGCTGGAATCGTCAGCGTGGCAATCTCACAAATATTGTACCTTGAGGCTCATCAGCAATTCCAAAAGTTCGGCAGGTTCGATGGCCCTGTAGTTCGGGCTATAGTAGTTCAGATGACAATAGGGGCAATATTGCTCTTAACGTTGCTGTTTTACGGTGCCACCCTCTTTTCTCTAGTACTCGGACCGCAATGGTTGCCATCAGGCCACTTGGCAGAGATATTTGCGCCATACGTCGCTGTTCACCTGGTTTTATCTTCTCTTGCGCCGGTTCCTGTCGTTGCAGGCCAACAGAGATTAGCGTTGGTTCTTTCCATAGTTCAGAATGTTCTTTTTGTCGGTGGGTTTTTTGTGCCGACTTGGCTCGGGATGCCTTTAAACAGCGCCGTGATAACATCGATATATGTTTCAATACCTTATATGATCGGTCTTATAGTTTTGTTTTTTTTAATGTCGCGAACCCCTGGATTATTTTCCGTCGTCGTCAGGAATCCTTTTCGCAACGCCGAAGGGCTAGATCCGTGAGGAAACATCTTGTTCTGTTCACGGGTAGCTACCCGTATTATCACATTGAGCCTTTTATTGGTTTGGAGTTGCCTTTTCTCAGCCAAGCATTCGAGCGCATTTCGATCATTCCAATGATTGGCAGCGGGGCTAAGCGGAAGGTGCCGGACAACGTCACCGTTGAACTACCATTTTGGGGTTCCCAGTGGTCGCGCTACAGATTCTACCTGTTGCAACTCGTGAAATTTCGAACATGGTCGTTCTTCTGCTCGGAGCTTGCATCTCTGACCAGCCGCCAGAGGCGATTTCATATCGCGCTGGCTTACCGCGTCCTTTTGTATTCTATGTATCGCGCGGCGCTCGAGCGGTCCCCTGCGGTGGCCGCGGCTCTTGCCGCACCATTGGACGTGACTGCCTACAGCTATTGGGGGCACACTCCCTCCCTGGCAATCCCCCTGCTGGCACGGGCAGGTATTCCTTGCGCAGTCCGGTATCACGGGTCGGATCTTTACGAAAACGCAGCAGAAAGTGGGCCGTATCTACATCGGAATGCTCGATGTTTTCCCTGGCGGGAGAAGATCGCGTCCGCCGCAACGAATCTGTTTATATCCGAGCATGGTTTGGCATATTTCAGGGCGAAATGGCCAGGCGTGCTCATCTCCAATGTTACCCTCAACCGTCTCGGCGTACCGGACAGGGGGCAGACCGCACAGCGCATGGCTGGAGATACGTCTTTGACGATAGTAAGCTGCTCTAACGTCATACCGCTGAAGAGGGTGCATCTGATCGCTGCACTGGTTGTCGTTCTGGCTGAACATCTAAATGTCACCTGGCACCACTTCGGCGGCGGCGATTTTACAGAGGTTAATTCCGCCCTGCGCAATAAAAACCGCAATCTTGACGTCAAACTGTGGGGGCAGACCGATAATTCGGAGGTGATGAGTTTCTACCGGAAGAACCATGTCGACGTATTTATCAACCTTAGTACGTCCGAGGGGATTCCGGTGTCGATCATGGAAGCTATTTCGTTCGGCATACCGGTCGTAGCAACCGCGGTCGGCGGCACCTCAGAGGCCGTAATAAGCGGCGAGACAGGACTGCTGATCTCTGCCGACGATGCGCTGGATCCAGAGTCCCTGGCCCGGCGCGTGACTCAGGCGCTTTCGCCAGGCGGCGATTTGGCGCGCGCCTCGCCACGTGAGATTTGGCGGACCCGCTTTGATGTAGCGACGAATGCCGGCGAACTGATTGACATGCTCCATTCGATGCAGCCGCGATCTTGCTAGGCGTGTCGAAATTACATCCGACGCTGAGCGGCTACCGTAGGGATGCCGGCTTCGAGTCAATAGATATACTCGATTGGCTCCTCCTCTTCCCACTCTTCACGGTGATTGCCACTTCGATTGAGATTAGCGGCGATCCAAGTGCGGCTGGTGTTGCATTCTTCATCCGCTCGCTGGCTGCGCTGACGTTCCTTTGCGTGATGGTTGTTCGGTTTGGGATTTCTACGTCTTCCGGCAACATCGCAGTAATCTGTGGAATTTTTCTCTACTTCTTTCTCATCAATATCGTCGATTTTTCACGATTTGCAATGATGTCGTTCGTCTTTATGGCGTGGGGCATGTTGTTCGGCATGGTTACGCAAGCGGCTTGGCGAGAGCGACTGGAGTTCCTTCTACGAGCCTATCTTGTTTTCAATGTTGTTGGCCTGGTGCTGGCCCTCTCCATTTTTCTTTTGTCTGGACAAATTGTCGATTTACACGGAATCGTGTTTCCATTCAGCGCCTCTCGCGCGGGTACAATGATGAGTCAGGTTCGCCTTTCTGGATTTCAGATAGAGCCTGGAACTTACTCGAATGTAGTCTATATACTCGTCTTGCTGAGATGCCTTTTGAGGCGGCAGGTCGTTAACCTATTAGATTTTTTTGCAATGCTCAGCACGCTAACGACCTTGGCTGCATGGGCGGTAGTGGGCGCTTCGGTCTATATAGTCTGCTTCGCAATCGAGCTTACAATACTAAATCGTAATGTTCCGAAAATTCTCCGTGTCGCGGTGGTCTTATTTTCGGTGTCTCTGCTATCGATTTCAATACCTTTAGTTCTACCCCAATTTTCCGGATCTAGGTATGTAGAATACTTCAGTAATCGCCTCAGTGTCGATGAGGGGGGAGGATCAGGTTATTATAAAGAACAGGCGTTTGATGCGTGGCAGGATTCTGTCGGCGACGGGATGCTTTTTGGTTCTCCACTTAAAGCAACTTTTTGTGACTACTGCGTATCTATACAAGATCTCGGTGTTGTATTCAATATGTTCTTCTATTTCGGAATAATTCCATGTATTTATCTGTTTGCATTATTGTTTTTTAAATTGTACCGACGATGGGGATGGAATTTCATTATTTGTTTCCTGCCGTTTCTTGTAACAAAATTGTTCTACTATGACCCGATGGTGTGGCTAACATTCGGAATTATAATGTTTAAACCTCGTCGAGATCGATACGCGCAAAAATTAGATATGGATACCAGTTCCGGGCCGAACACGCGGGCTCTTACAAAAGTTGAACTTCATCGGGGGACGATGGCCGAAGTTATCAGGAGAGGCGGAGTAGTTTCGCGGCTTGTGGCCTGCGAGTGAAGCAATCCAGAATACTTGATTTTAGGCTGCGGCAACTTAATGGTTGGGACCATCGCATCGTCGTCGATGAGCATCTATATATGCATCGAGCCAAATCAGCACATCAAAGTTTGACATCGATGCCGCACACATGAAAGCTGGTGGCTTATGAGCAAAGTTTCCAAGATTGGTTTGGTCGTCGCTGCGCTTTCTATATGGCTGACGGCGCTATATGCACCGCAGGCTCGATCGGCTCCGCAGTGCCCGGCCGCGCCCGGCTGGGACCAGGTTCAGGCATTTGGACTTGAAGGTGGACTGAGGGCATACTGGAACGTTGCCGATGGAAGTGGGGGTATCCATGCGGCGGCGGCGCTATGCCACGGCTTTCTGCCTGTGAAGATCCAGAACACCTTCGCTGATTATCCCGGGAAGCAACGGGAGAATATCGTCACATTTCTGGGAGAACTGAATGCGAACCCCTGGCGGAAGCCCGACTTCTTCGAGCGGATCATCAGGCGGAACATCGATATTAACCCTCCCCCTCCCGGTGGAATTTACGTTCACGACATAGAATTTGTATTTCAACGATCGGCCCTGAAGGCCTGGATGATCAACGCTGTCGGCGGGCAACGTTTTCCATCATTTGCCGAGTTCGAGGACTTGTATTTTAAGGAATGGGCGACTTGGTACGCATTGCCGGTCAAGTGGATCCGCGAGCGTTACAAAGACGCAGTCATTGGCATCTTTGGGCCGCAGGCATTTTTCAAAGACACGGCCAAGATTAAAGATTACACTCTCCAGGAGTTCGCCAAGAGGCATAGTTTCGATCTAAAGATGTGGAAGAGCATAGACCCTTACGTGGACTTTATTGTCACCGAAGCATATATCCCGGACGAGAAACCGGATTCAATGTTTTACATAGCGACGCACATTGAGCAAAATTATTATCGATCGGAGCAAATGAGCGGGAAGCCGATTTTTGCATACCTGTGGCTGCGCCACTATCAGGCAGATTTGAAGAAAGCGACCACTTTCGTGGATCCGTTTTTTGTTGAAGCAATGGCATTGGTGCCATATTTTAGCGGCGCTCGCGCCGTCGTGCTTTGGGGGCACGAGTCCGACGTCAAGAAGGGCGATCCGCTGCCATACACGCAGTTGCCACTGTTCACCCATACTCTGTCTCGATTGTCGGCCGTGTCAGGCCTGATGGGCCGGGGGCGCCTTGTTGCGGGAGAACCCGCTAATGTGCTTTGGAGAGAGAGACGGCCGTTGGTGCGTGTGTTCGACGTAGCGAAAGAGGGCTGCGTGGCGCTGGTTATCAACCCTTGGCAGGCGGATAGCGACGTCTCGTCGACAGAGGTCGACTGCCAAGGGCGCACTTATCCTCTGAGGATCAATGGTCGCCACGCCACGCTGGCAAAAATTAGCGGCGACGCAGTCACTTTGTACTGACGCGCGTCGCGTTTAAATGGATTCAAGTGTCACGGCGTCAGCTTTTGTTTTGCGTATCGAAAACCGTTCGTTCCTGTCGAAGCGCGGCGCGGGCCGGTCGAATAGGCAAGAGTCTCTGGTAAGAGAAAAGAGTGCGTTGATCCTCAAAATGCTCGTTGGACTGGAACTGGAGCGCCGCCGCATTCTCAGGATTGCCCAGTGTCTGCTTAGTTCGTTAATCATGGTGGGAACGTGTACACGGTCCGTGGCTCAGGCGAGGCGTTGGATCGACACCGGTTGAAACGGCGCTTCCCTCTAGAAAATTCTGCCGACCTCAAGCTTCAGTGAGCTGGCAATGGCCCTGAACGAACAACAGGAAATAGAGACATGCTGAGATTTGCGCTGGTTGGATGTGGACGAATATCGGTTCGCCACTCGCAATTGCTGGGGGAAAACGCGATCTCCGGAGCCAAACTGGCTGCAGTTTGCGACATCGACATCAACAAGGCGAAAGCGACGGCTGCAAAATACGGCGTGCCGGCCTACGCAGACATGAACGAGATGATGGAGCGTGAATCGCCGGACGTCGCTGTCATCTTGACCGAGAGCGGCAATCACGCTCGCGACGCCATCGCGCTCGCACGCTACGGCAAGCACCTGATCGTTGAAAAACCGATGGCGCTGACGCTTGCCGATGCAGATGCGATGATCCGTGCATGTGATGTCGCCGGCATCAAACTTTTCATCGTGAAGCAGAACCGGTTCAACGTGCCGGTCGTGAAATTGCGCGAAGCTCTGGTCGCCGGTCGCTTCGGCAAGCTTGTCATGGGAACTGTGCGGGTTCGCTGGTGCCGCCCCCAATCGTACTATGATCAGGATTCCTGGCGGGGCACCTGGGCGCTCGATGGTGGCGTGCTTACCAACCAGGCCAGTCATCACGTGGATTTGCTCGAATGGATGATGGGCGACGTCGAGAGTGTCTTTGCAATGACGCGTACCGCACTGGTGAATATCGAGGCCGAGGACACTGCGGTCGTTGCCTTGCGGTTCGCCAGCGGTGCGCTCGGAATAGTCGAAGCTACCACAGCGGCACGCCCTAAGGATCTTGAAGGTTCGATCTCCATCCTCGGCGAGAAGGGCTCGGTGGAGATCGGCGGTTTTGCCGTAAACCAAATGAAAGCGTGGAATTTTGTGGAGCCCAGGCCTGACGACGCCGAGGTTTTGACCAAATATTCGGTAAATCCTCCCAATGTCTATGGCTTCGGTCACCAAGCCTATTACGAGCATGTCGTCGAAAGCATCAATAGCGGAAGGCAACATTTGGCAGATGGCCTCCAGGGCCGCAAAAGCCTGGAGCTCATTTCCGCCATTTATGAATCCGTCGAGACTGGCCAGGAGGTGCCACTCCGCTTTCGTCCTCAGCGCTGCCGCCTTGGACGGCCTTCAGAGATCGCGGCGTGACCGGCGCCCATATCACCGAACCGTCTGATATGCGATCGGTCGGCATCGTCAACGTTGCCTTCGGCGAACACGTCACTGTCGTGCAGCCGGTAAACCTCTATGGCTGCACGATCGGCGACGGTGTCTTCGTCGGTCCGTTCGTGGAAATTCAGGCAAACGTTTCAGTCGGAGCCAGAACAAGAATTCAATCCCATGCCTTTGTTTGTGAACTTGTGACAATCGGGGAGGATTGTTTCGTCGGGCACGGGGTGGTCTTCGTGAACGACCTGTTCTCCGTTGGCGGACCTGCGCGCGGCCGCCGGGATTTGTGGAACAAAACGGTCATCGGCAACAGCGTTTCGATCGGTTCAAACGCCACTATCCTGCCGGTCTCCATTTGCAGTGATGTGGTGATTGGTGCCGGTGCCGTGGTCACACGAAACATAGACAAGCCAGGAATCTATGCTGGAAATCCGGCTCGGTTTCTCAGATCGGTACAATAGAATTAGCAGATTGCCGAAAACCACGAGGGGAAGATGTCAAGCGGAAATGTCAAATCAAAAGTATCGTACAGCTCGTACACTTATGATTCACCCAACAAACTAAAGCGCACCATCCATCGCAATCGTTATGAAAATATACTAAAAGGTATAAATATTAACGAGAAAACAAGAGTGTTGGACTACGGCTCTGGCGACGGACGTTTGTTTAGAATCTTGATAGACCAGCGCGGGGCAAATCCTGCAAATCTCGTCGCCTTTGACCCGGTCCCTGAGATGCAAGAACAATTCAAAATACTTGTACCTGAGGCTCGGATATTTGGCGACAGCCAAAAGATACCAACGCCGCCTCGTGATGGTGGTTTCGATTATGTCTTTTGCTGTGAGGTGTTTGAGCACCTTACTCCGGCACAAACTCAGGTAGCTATTGCGGAATTCCAGAGACTCGGTAGCGCAAAAACCGTTTTTCTTATTGAAGTTCCAATAGAAATCGGACCTTTCGGGATGATAAAAAATATTTACCGCAGATTCTATTCCAAAGTAGATATACCCTTCATTGTTATATTGATGTCCTTGCTCGCGATAGAGCAGCAGAGGAAGCCGCGCATCACTGCTTCTGGCGTGGAGACATATGAGCATCCTGGGTATTCATTTAAACAAACAAGGAAGAATCTATTTAATTTTATGGACATGGTTTCTGAATTTAACGACCCCTTTAGGCAAGCTCCGTTCCATGTAAACAACTCTCATGTATTCGTTGCGAAGCTGAAATCCTGAAAAACAGACGAAGGTTGCGGGAAATGTTGAGGACAGATGTACCTTTTGCCGATCTGCATGCACAATATCTTACCATCAAGCCGGAGATCGATGCGGCGATTGCCGATGTGATCTCCCAATCGGCATTCATTCGAGGACCATTCGTCGAAAAATTCGAGCGTGAGTTTGCCGAAGCGGTAGGTGTTTCGCATTGCGTATCCTGTGCGAACGGAACAGACGCTTTGTACATCGCCATGGTTGCTCTTGGTCTGAGACCGGGCGATGAGGTGATTGTGCCAGCGATGTCATGGATATCGACCAGCGAAACCGTGACCCAGACCGGCGCAAAAGTTGTCTTCTGTGATGTCGATCCGTTCACCTACACGATCGATGTCGCAAAATTGGCCGACAAGATCACCCACCGGACGGTCGGCATCATCCCGGTTCATCTTTATGGCCAGCCAGCCGATATGGATGGCGTGATGGCGGTGGCGGCCAGACACGGCCTGTGGGTGATTGAGGATTGTGCTCAGGCCCATCTCGCTACCTTCAAGGGCCGTCAGGTAGGCACCTTTGGCATCGCGGCGAGCTTCTCTTTCTATCCTGGAAAAAACCTTGGCGCCATGGGTGACGCCGGAGCGATCGTCACCTCCGACAAGTCCTTGGCCGACCGGATGGCAATGTTTGCCCGTCATGGTGGACTGGTTAAAGGCGACCACCAGATCGAAGGCATCAACAGCCGCCTCGATGGGTTGCAGGCCGTGGTATTGTCAGTGAAGCTAAAGCGGCTTGCCGCGTGGACCGATGCGCGCCGTGCGATAGCGGCGCAATATCAGCAGAATCTTGCCGATTTGCCGGGTCTCGATCTTCCTTACGTTGGCAACGACCGCGATCCGGTTTGGCATCTCTATGTCATAAGCCACGATCGGCGCGACGAACTGGCGGTTTTCCTCAAGTCGCGCGGCGTTCAAACGGTAATCAACTATCCGCGCGGCTTGCCGTTTCTGCCATGCTACGCCCATATGGGCAGCAAACCGGATGATTACCCTGTAGTCCATCGTATGCAGTCTCGCATCCTGTCTCTGCCGATTTTTCCGGAAATGACGGGAAGCCAGATAGAGGCTGTCGCCGATGCGCTGAAGGCCTTTGCTTAGCCGGCCTATCCGTTGATCTCAGCAATGATGTCATCGCGGGAGTATGCTTTTCTTCCGTGTTGCTGGCTGCGCACCCGTCAACTCTAGATCTAGCTCGCCAGAATGCCAGCCGCTTGGCGACAGCGTCGACGAGGCGCGCCTCCCTGCGATTCGAGATAGCCTAAACTGGCTGCCAAGAATTTTTTTGTCCACTGGCGTCATTCTCGATGCCTCAAAGAGTAAGCACATGCGGCTATTCCAGAATTCCGGCATATCGCCGAGCTATCATTCTCGGCTCGCTTCGCTCACCCAGCCGGAGGATCGGTTCGAAGCGCAGAAGCAGACCTTTTTGCACGACCGATACGGTGCCTCACATCTGCTGAAACCGGTGTTGGAGAATGCGCCGGAGGTGTTTTTCACGAACGGCGATGACGAGCGCCTGCAACGCGCCTGGGCGCATGAAAATGGCCTTCGCGACGATACGCCGCTAGCCGATATTCTGCTCGCCCAGATTGAGGCGAATCGTACAGAGGTGTTCTACAATCTTGATCCAATTCGCTTTGATAGCGTCTTCTTGAAGCGATTGCCCGGGCATGTGAAAAGAACAATTGCGTGGCGTGCCGCACCGGGCAAGGCAGACCTGTTCGGCTATGATCTCGTTGTATCGAATTTCCCGTCCATCCGTGCCGGCTACGAGAGCACGGGAATTCGTACCGCCGAGTTCTTCCCAGCTCACGACCCCGAACTGGATGCCTATGCTGGCAATGACGACCGTGACATAGATGTTTTGTTCTTCGGTGGGTTCAGCCGCCATCATCAACGCCGTCGAGAGATTCTCGATACCGTGGCACGGCTTGGCGGCCGTTATCGAGTTGTCTTTCATCTCGATAACTCGCGCTACACGAGACTTGCAGAAACGCCGCTTGGTTGGTTTGGGCCGCTAGCGGCAGTACGGCGGCCAACTTCGATACGGCGCGTAGCAAATCCACCAGTCTTTGGGCGAGAGATGTATGCACAACTCAGCCGTGCCAAAATCGTTATCAATGCCGCTATCGACATGGCGGGCGGGGATCGCGGCAACATGCGTTGCTTTGAGGCGATGGGGGCGGGAGCGTTACTTCTCACCGACCCTGGGAATTATCCGCCTGGAATGGTGGATGGTCGGACCATGAGTGTCTATGCAGATGCCAAAGTCGCTGTCGGGTTTATTAAGCAAAGCCTTAGCGACGGGTCCTGGCGAAACATTGCAGCGGCAAGCCATTCCATGATCCGAAGCGAATACAGCAAGGAGAAACAGATGGCAAAATTTCTTACTCTTGTTTGAGTGGAGGGGGCTGTTCTGCCGTCACATTGACGATTTCGATTCGGTAACGATTGACTAGTTCGCAGAAGCGCCTCGACAATCCTGCCGATCAGGTCACAAACCGGGACTTAACTTAACTTATAGGCTGAAAGATTCTGTTATGGGTAACCGTCGGCTGCGAGGTCATTGTGAGCCTTTCCGGACGAGAAATTGTTCATCCGGCCGCCCACGTGATCCTGGACGACGGTGTATTGGATGTCGAGGACACCGCCCTGTGGAACTTCTGGCGTCAGGACCGACGCCTGCTCGAACGCGATCGGCGGTTCCCGGTCGAGCGCCGATGCTTCAGGCAAGAGCGGCAAGGGCGGGACGCGCATCGACGATGGCGACGCGACGGGTTCCATGCTCGGAAATATCAACTGCCAGCTGTGTGCCCGATCGGTTCCAGCGCGGGTGCAGATCGGATCGCAGATGTCCGTTCCTCCATCTTACGCCGTGATCGAATGTCGCGATCTCCACCTTCGTGTCCCTTTGGGGATGATAGAGATAGAGGTGAAGGCGGTTGCTTTTGTCCGGGTAGGTGTCGCCAACAATCAGCGGCAAGTCCGGATGCCGCGAAAAATGCCCGTTCTCTTCAATCAGGCCGCGCGCGATCACACGCTTTGAACCGGCATCCGCTATCGAGATCCGGGTCAGCCCTTCCTTCAGAAAGGCGTTGCGCATCCCGCCCTGCCAGCGTCGGACGAGTCTCACCAGCCGTCGCATCAATGGGTGTCGCAACAGCGGATGGCCCCGAGCAGCAGCCACCAGTCCGGAATTACGTGCCCAAACGAGGATTTCGCCGTCTTCGAACCAGCCTGGATGGCTGGCGAGTTCGCTCACGAGATATCGCAGATGATCGCCTGTTGAGCCGACAACGGGGAGTCGCTGGATCAGTCCGCCGGATGCGGCGGGAGTAGCATGGGAAAACATCACCGTGGCACCCGTGGGATCGACCCACGGGTGCGAGACGATATGCCATTGGTCGCTGGTTGTTCCGGAGACCTTGGCCAGCACATCGAGAGACACGACGAGGCGCACCGCACCGCTGGCGATGTCGATCGACCACAAGCCATCGTCGGCCGGATGCGGGTCGTCAACGGAAGGAGCTGTCGCGCCGGCATACCCATAACTTGGATGGTATAGCCCGACTCTGCCGTAGGAAGGTGCAAATCCCAGCCCGCCATCGGGCGTCACCGTGTGAACTCCCTTCGGAAGCACACGAATTGGATCACCGTTGGCGGTCACGATGCGGGCGATTTCCCGGCCGTCGACGACATCGTTGAACAGGACCGATCCGTCGGGCAGCCACTGCTGGCGTGCGCCTTGCTGGTAGTTCCAGGCGCGCGTTTCCGCGATCGCCGTCACCAGTCCTGACGCCGGATCCCAAATGCAGACTTCCGCGATATCGGTGCCATCCGGAAGCCGATCCAGACTCGTGGCCAGCCGCACCAGCAGCAGCTGATTGTCGACCTGATCCCAAGGGCACAGACCAGCGCGGTGTCGGGCCGCGCGAAGCCGATATCGTTGCGGTTCTCGAAATACTGTATGATTGCCCCGAGGCGCCTAAGTGCTTCACCGATCCATCGGCAGCGGCTCATGCTCTGGTGCCGATCGACAGGCGTAGGAACTGGGTAATTCAACGTGAACAAGATGCTGAGCTTTGGTGCAATGCTGTCGATTCTGTTGGCGACGGCCGCTGCTACGCGCTCCGAAAACGCCGCGTGGCAAGCCAAAGTCAACGAGTTCCGTCAATTCCAAGGACATGCCGACATCGTCATGTTTGGCGATTCTCTGACTGCGAGTGGCCATTGGCAGGAGATGTCTCCCAGGCTGTCGATTATCAACCGCGGCATATCTGGCGAGCGCGTCGATAGCGCGCTTCTCAGGCTCGACCAGATCACTGTCGCACGACCCCGGCTGGTTTTCATGATGCTCGGGGTCAACGATATTCGCAGGTCAATTAGCCCTGACGACGTGGCCGCATCCTACGGCAAGATCATCAATCGTCTGGCGGATGTGGACCGCATTTTTGTTCAGACCACATTGTTAACAAGCGACGTGGTCCACAACGCCGCAATAAAGCGTTTGAACAGCGCGCTCGCGGCGCGGTGCTCACAAGCTGCAAACTGCCGCTTTCTCGACCTGAACACAGCTCTTTCTCGAGATGGCCGCCTTCGTCCGGAGTTCACGACCGATGGCATCCACCTCAACGGCGACGGCGACCGGGCATGGGAACATCAGATCCGCCCGATAATAGCCTCGATTTCAACGCCACGATGACCAATCCCCCAACGGGCTTTGGGAAGTTCTGAAAAGTGGCGGCCTCAACGAGGCCGACGTCATTCGGAACGCATTACGCCTGCCGAACTAGCCGATGCGGCCCCTGGCACTCACCACGTCCAACCAAGGACTGGGAAAATAAGCGCAAAGGGGAGAAACAGCAGGACCATCATGAGAAAGAACGGCCAAAATCCAGGGCCAGAAAAGTACCCTTCGACCTTGTTGCGCAGCTCTCTCATGGCTCCTTCTCCTTCGTCGGCCGTGAACTATCCGCAAACCGTTGATCTGGCATGCTGATTAGGGCGGAGGTCGGCTTTGGAATTGCAGGATT
>NZ_JBVVQO010000050.1:0-43651 GCF_055811215.1 Mesorhizobium sp. WSM4819 | reverse complement strand
ACGGGAATCGGTGATCGCAACGTCACCAGCGTGCCATGGCCGCCCCTCGCCTCAGAGTAAGGGCTGTTCTCTCTCCAGAGCTTTTTGCAGAACCTTCAGGACACTATCCTTTTTGCCCGCCCGGGAGGGATCTAGGCGGCATTGCAGACAACGCGTTGCGCGAGGGCCGGCAACTATTCGTATGCATAGGCCTCAGGAACCGCGAGTCGAAGAGTTGGCCACCCGCGAGGCGGCTGGGCCGGTGCGGCGCGCACGTGACAGCACACGACCCGCTCGTCTGCTATTAACTAAAGGCGGCATCGCAGTTCAGCAGCGCGCACGCTGCCGCTACCCGCTGCTTAAAGAGTTGGCTGAAGTCGCGGCCTCCGGAGCGCGCAGAATTCTTGCACCCGACCGCCATCCCGAAGCGTAGAGGACGATGAGACAGAAAACGGGGAGAAGCGTCAGTAGCGCCGCCACTGCGGCGATTGTGGGATCGATCTGGTGGCGAATATCCTCCCACATCTTTAGAGGCAGAGTGCGGATAGAGAATCCGGCTATCAGCGATGTGATCACGACCTCATCGAAGGAGGCAAGGAACGCGAAAACGCCGCCGCCGATAATCCCCGGCCGGATCAGGGGCAGCGTCACGCGCATGAAGGTGCGTAACGGCCCCGCACGCATGCTCTTAGCTGCCTGCTCCAACTGCGGGTCGAAATTCGCCAGCGCAGCTGAGACCACCACGACAACATAGCCGATGGAAATCACGGTGTGCGCTAAAATGATGCCGGTCATCGATCCGAGCAGCCCAAGTTTCACCAACCCAAGGTAGGTCGCGATACCGACGACGATAACTGGAAATGTGATCGGCGACAGGATCACCATGGTCAGGGAGGTGCGCAGCCGCGGAACTGTGCGGTTAAGGCCGCAGGCCGCAAGCGTGCCGACGATGGTAGACAGGATGGTTACCACAACGCCAATCTGTACGGTAGTCCAGGCGGCGTCATACCAAGACGGGTCGCTGAAGAAGGAGCGGTACCACTGCAGCGAAAGGCCGGCGGGCGGGAATTCCAAAAACTTCCCCGCGCTAAACGACATGATGATGACAAGGAGTTCCGGAAAAAGTAGGTAGAACATCACGAGCACCAGGAACAACTTGCCGATGACCTTCGACGAGGGGCGGTCAATGTCGACCTTGTAGAGCTGTGCCGTCCAGCGCTTCGCTCGACGTTGAGTAAGAAGCTCACTGAGGTATCGCATCAGCACGTCGAATGAGGGTAGCCGACTCAGCCAAGCCCCCCGCGCTCGTTGCGCCGTGCGGCCCTGGGTATCTGAGAGATCGAGACCGACCATGGAGAGCACGACAACGGCGACCGCCAAGAGGATGAAGGCCGAGGCCGCGAGCCGGCCGATATTAAAGGAGGTCTTGACCTGCGACGCTATGAAAGTCGACAGCATGGCGTCTCCCAAGCCACCTAGGGCGGCCGGCGTTATGTAGAAACCGAGGCAGATCACAAAGACCAACAAGGAGCCGCTGCGCACGCCAGGCATGCTGAGCGGAAAGAAAACGCGCCAGAAGGCGGCAAAAGGCCTTGCACCCATGCTGCGGGCAGCCGCCATTAGCGACCTGTCGATACCCATCATGACGCTGACCAGAGGCAGGATCATCATGGGCAGCATAATGTGTACCATGCCGATATAGACGGCCATGCGGTTATAGATGAGCGGCAGCGGACTGGAGATGAATCCGAAATTGAGCAACAGATTGTTGATCAAGCCGCGATCGCCTAGAATCACGATCCATGCATAAGTCCGCACTAATCCGCTTGTCAGATACGGTATGATAACCATTGCTATGAGCGCCATGCGTAGGCGCTTAGAGGCAGCGACGATCAGATAGGCCGTTGGATAACCGATGAAGAGGCAGATTGCCGTGGCCACTAAGCTGATCTCGAGAGTCTGATAGAGTACGCGGACATTAGCCGGCTGAACGAAAAACGTGTGATAGTTAACGAGCGAGAAGGTCGGCGCATTGAGGCTAGCCAGAAACAGCAGAATGATCGGCAGGCCAAAAACTACCAGCAGTAAGGAGAAAGCCGGCACTGTGAGCATGATGGGCATTCGGGCGAATTTTTGATAAGTCCTCATCCGCGTCAGCTCACGCTGTGACAAAGCGAACGTCGGACCGCAACCAATCGAGACGTACCTCATCGCCACGTCGAAAGATCTGCTGTCCCGACACGACATGCTCGCGCGCCACGAGAACCGTGTCCCCGACACGCACATGGTATTTTCTTAACGGGCCGGCGTAAATCATCTCTTCGACAACGCCGGCGACGGATTGTCTTTGGTCCGCGTCGGCGCGATTTGGAGCCGCGAGAGCGGCGACGCAGATTCGTTCTGGCCGGAGCATCGCGAGGGCACCGCCGGGTACGACATCGGATTCGACCTTGAACCCGGGATTGTCGAGGATATTCGCCTCACCAAGAAAGCTGGCCACGAATCGCGTCGCGGGCCGGTCATAGAGCGCCTCCGGTGTGTCGGTCTGCTCAATTCGACCGGCAAGCATGACGACAATCCGATCCGAGAGCGTGAGCGCTTCCTCCTGATCGTGCGTGACGCATATAGTGGTTTTTCCGAACTCCCTGTGCAGGCTCTTGAGCTCGCCCTGCATCTGCTCGCGGAGGTTTCGGTCAAGGGCGCCGAGCGGCTCGTCGAGCAGAAGAAATGGCGGATCCGCGATCAGTGCTCGGGCAAGCGCTACGCGCTGCTGCTGGCCACCGCTCAGTTGCGACGGCATGCGGCAGCCGAAATCCTTGAGGTGCACGCGCTCAAGCATGCGATCAACTTGCGTTGCTCTCTCGTCGGCCTTCATGCCGCGCATCTCAAGCGGAAATTCTAGGTTGCGGCGCACGGTGAGGTGCGGAAAAAGCGCATAGCTTTGGAAGACGATGCCCTGGTCGCGCCGGTAAGACGGCACTGAGGCGACTGACTTCCCAGCAATGAGGATGTCTCCCTTGCTGGGCGCCGCGAACCCGGCGAGTAGCATCAGTGCAGTGGTCTTGCCCGAACCGCTCGGACCAAGAATAGTCAGGAACTCGCCGCGCCGAACCACGAGTGACAAACCTTCGACCGCAGCGACCGCCCCATACATTTTGGTGACACTGCAGAATTCAATCTGAGCGGGAACCCGGGTTTTCTCCAATGCTTCTTCCTCGGCAGTTGGCAGTGTGGCGCTTTTAAAATGTAAAGTCACGATTAATGCTCCAGTAGAGCCGGGGCGCCCAGATGACGGCTTCCAACAGGCGATGGTGTCGGTCAAGGCGGCTCCATCCAAATTTCACGTGTCGGCACGCGGCCGACTGGATGGTCGCCGACCTTTTTTCATGCTGTTTTGATCGGGGATCACTGGAGGATCCACTCGTTCCAACGCTGGACAAGCCGATCGGTATTAGTCAGGCCGTCTGACCCCGCCTCATTGTACCATTTGACATTCAAGGGGATACTTGACGCTGTGTAATCCGGGTGGGTGGCGAACTTTCGACCGAAATCTGCTGGCATTAGTTCATACGCTTTTCGGTTCGCTGGACCATAAGGCATGCGCTGCGCAAAAGCCGCGACTCTATCAGCACGCGTGATGAACTCAATATATCGCTGTGCATTCCGCGCATTCGGGCTACCCCTTGGGATGCCCCAGCTTTCCCAACTTAACTTTGACTGCTTTCGATTGAGCTCAATCTGCGCGCCTTGGTCGATCAATACAGTCGCCCGGCCGTCATAGGACTGCGCTAGATCCACAGTTTTATCATGCATCATCTGCTGGATCTCAGACCCAGTCGTCCACCACTTGCGGATGTGGGGTTTGATCTTGTCCAGGCTGGCGAAAATCCGGTCGATATCCATAGGATAGATGGATTCCGCAGGCACCCCGTCCGCCAATAGAGCTTCCTCCCATGGACCTTCGGTTCCATACTGGCCGGACACCAACGTTCGCACTCCAGGAAAATTGTTGACATCCCAAAATTCCGACCAAGAAGCCGGCCGGGGTTGGCCGGCAGGAAACTTCTCGATGTTATAGACCATACAGTAAGCATAGACCACCGTTCCCACGCTGTAGGGAGTCTTTGCGAAGTCGAATATGGCGTCTATTTCGTCTTTATTATAAATGGAGTAGTCAATCTTTTCGAGATAGTCTTTAGCAGAGGCTTTTGCGTCCATAAATGGGTCTATCACGATTACATCTACTGAAATGCTATTGGTCGACATCATTAGCTCAAGTTGGGTTACGCCGACCTCGTCCGCTACTGTAGTAACTTTTATTCCGGTCTCGGCCTCGAACGGCTTTACGAAGGCTTCCATACAAGCCTTTGCGTAATCGCCACCATTAATCACAACTCGCAGCTCACTTGAGGGCTGCGCAGCAGCGCTACCTGCTTCAAACGACATTGCACCTGCAGTAATAGCCGATGCACTCTGAATGAAACGTCTGCGACTTATCGAAATACTCATTTAGTATGTTCTCCTCATGATCCCCCCATTTAGGGCGGTGTTATGATCTACACTCTTCCGGTGGGACATCTGTATTTCTCATGTTCGGCTTCAACTCGGTCAAGTCGCCAGCCTTTGATAAAATCGAGGACACTTTGACAACCCAACCGTCACGGGGCCCCGTTTGGACGAAAATCACCCCTCCAACGCGGTCCACAAAAACACATCACGCTCGATACAGCGTGTGTGGTGTACTGCTGAGCACCTCCGCGCCACGCTCTGTCACCACTATGTGTTCGCCACAGCCAAAATAGTGACCGCCCTCCCCGACCAGAACGATCGGCACGTGAAAGGTCATCCCGGCCTCAAGGATATGGACCGCACCAGGGCCCAAGCTCAGGTAACCCCTCGCCGACCAATGGATGCCAGTTCCGTATCCAGCCCGTTGTGCCGCAAGACGCGCGCGGTGCCCAGATCGTTCAATAATCTTGCGTGCGGCGGCGTCCACCTCACTCGCCGTCACGCCCGGCTTTATTGCGTCGATCGCGGCACTAAGAGCCTCCTCTGACAGGGCGTGCAGATACTCAGTTTCAGCATGCCGACCAAGCACGGCGCAGCGGAGCAGCCCTGCGGCATACCCATGCTTCGAGCCGGCGACTTCCATAAAGGCAGGCTCGTTGTTTCTGATAGGATGTTTCACGGGTCTGCCATGTGGCAGTCTCGTCCGCTCGCCGAAGACGATGTAACATTCTGGCCAAAGTTCACCGCCAGCCTTGCTGGCCTCGTCCACGATAGTCGCAAGCACTTCCGCCTCAGTTACGCCGTCGCGCAGTGAATGCTGGAACGTGCGCACGGCCAAATCGGTCATTGCCATGGCAGCGCGCATGACCTCAAGCTCCAGATCGCTCATGACCGCCGCAACCGTCGCAACCAAACACGTTGCATCTGTGACCTTCAAATCAGGGAGCTGCGCCTTGAGCGCACTTACATCCGCCGGCGCGAGATTCCAAGCACTCAGCTCTAGCCCGACCCTGCTGGACTGGAGTCCATACCGGCGAAGAACGTCGCAGCACACCTTGGCAAAGTCATCTTCATGAACATAGCAGACGATTTCGGCGACGCAGCTTTCCGCACGTACAGCGTTTAGCTCGAATTCGCGTACAACGAAGGTTGGCTCTCGCCCTGGCGCGAGTAGCAACGGGAACGGCCCGAACCACCCCCCACTCCCATCGTATCCCGTGAGATACTGAAGGTGGCTGTGGGCGGTTACCAGTATTGCGTCGAGGCCGACGCGCTCCATCGCCATAAGCACCTTCTGCTGCCGGCGCTCGTACTCTGATGCCGGGAACGGGACACCGGTTAAAGGAATCGCCGAGAATGTCGCGGACACATTTCACCTCGATTGGTCGCCATGATTATTTCGACAGAAAGTTAACGCGCCCGAATGAGCGGCTGTATCTGGGACAGATTACCACCTCGAAGAAGAGGGCTTGCTTCAAAATGCGGCACCTGCTGAAATGAGAGCGGCACAAAGCCGCTTCATTTGAAATGCATCGTTCGCGCAAGAGACGCTTCTGCGATGGATAACCATGCCAGAGCCCGCCTCAATGTGACGCTGTGCAGCAGGGGCCGCGCCGGCGCGCATGCGACCGCGGCCTTTGACGCGCAGAATCGCTCCGGTCTTCGCGCAGGAACGGCCTGAGTTCTTTCGAGGGTCTGACCTGCCACGGGTAATTTCCTCCATCTGAGATTAGAGTCCGGCCTCGATTGAAGGACGGACTGATGAAGAGAAAGCGGTTTACGGAAGAGCAGATCATCGCGGTTCTGCGTGAGCATGAGGCGGGAGCAAAGGCGGGCGACCTGGCGCGCAAGCATGGGATCTCCGAGGCGACGCTGTATAACTGGAAGGCGAAATATGGCGGGATGGACGTCTCCGATGCCAAACGGCTGAAAGCCTTGGAAGACGAGAACGCGAAGCTGAAGAAGCTGCTCGCCGACCAAATGCTCGAAGCGTCGGCACTGCGCGAGCTTCTTTCAAAAAAATGGTAGGGCCCGCCGCCAAGCGCGAAGCCGTCGCGCATCTGCAGGCCGTCATGGGCGTGTCGGAGCGTCGGGCCTTCGTCGGTGCCGATCGCAAGATGGTTCGCTATCGGTCCCGGCGTCCGCCGGAGACGGAGCTGCGCACAAGGTTACGCGACCTCGCCAACGAGCGCCGCCGCTTCGGCTATCGACGCCTGTTCATTCTGCTCCAGCGAGAGGGCGAGCCATCAGGGGTCAATCGCATCTACCGGATTTACCGCGAGGCGGGCCTGACGGTGCGCAAGCGGCGCGCACGGCGAGGAGCGGTCGGCACGCGGGCGCCGATCCTGGTTGAGGCGAAGCCGAACGCGCGCTGGTCGCTGGACTTCGTCCATGACCAGTTCGCCTGCGGGCGGCGGTTCCGGGTGCTGAACATCGTCGACGAACGTGACGCGCGAATGTTTGGCTGCGATCCCGGCGCGCCGGGCGATCAGTTCCGTCAGTTCACGCGCCACCCGGCGGCCGGAGATCGAGGTGTCGCCCGACTACGTTCGGTGCACATTATGGCCGCGCTATGGTCGAACTGCCCTGTGGATTTGCTCACGACGGTGAGCACGGCGCGGCGGATCTGACTGCCGATCGAACTCCTGTTCACAGCGCGAGGCAGCCCTCCGATGGTCAGAAGCCGCTGGGCGCTCGAAGTTTATATATGGTAGCTATCAGCCAGCTGACGGCAAAAGTCTGCATCAGCCGGCCGAATTTTGAAGCTCGCGGCGAGCCGGGTCGTGCGAAAGATGGGGTTTCTCAGCAGCGCAACTGGCAGGAAACTGCGCCTGAATACCATTCATACACGTACTTTCGCTAGCCTTTGCTATGATAGCGCTTGGTAGAGGGCTCGATCAGGAGGTTCATTCCTTCCCTGGGAGGGAAGGTGTGGACGTACGACGAGGCGTCAAGCATTAATGCGGCCACGCTTCAGACAGCCAGAACGGTCTCGACCAGCGTCACCCAGTATCCGATGCCGTAAGGCAAGGCTTCATCATTGAAATCAAACGCCGGGTTATGACAATCAGGGGTCGGCCCATTGCCAAGCAGAATGTAAGCTCCCGGCCGCGCGTTGAGCATATAAGCGAAGTCTTCCGCGCCCAAACTAACTGTAACCGCTTCGTCCACCGCGGCGGGTCCTACGAGATTTCGTGCCGCCGTGATCGCTAGGCCTGTTTCCTCTGGGTGGTTGAAGGTGGCCGGGACTGACCGAAGATACTTGAACTCGACATCCGCACCGAAACCGCGCGCGATGCCTTGCGCCACCGCCAATATCTCTCGTTCGGCGAAGTCTCGCAAGCCGGGTGCGAGGGTTCTGACCGTTCCGGCAATTTCAACCTGATCGGGAATGATATTGTAGGCCTGTGCAGCGTTTAATTTAGTGACGGAAATTACCAGCGAGTCCAAGGGATCCGTCCTACGCGAGACTAGGCTTTGCAGACCAAGGATGATCTGTGCTGCAATAACAACTGGGTCAATCGTCCGATTCGGCTCTGCCGCATGGCCCCCCTTGCCCTTCACAACGATATCAAAGTCGTCCTGCGAACCCATGATTGGGCCATGGCAGATGCCGAATTTGCCTACTTCAATGCCTGGCTGGATATGCATGCCAAAAACCTGGGATATGCCAAAACGGTCCATGATTCCCTCCTGAACCATCCTAAACCCCCCCGTTGGATATTCTGGCTCTTCGGCCGGCTGAAAGATCAAGGCGACGCAGCCCTTGAAGTTACGAGTAGTCACGAGGTATTTCGCGGCGCCCAGCAGCATAGCCGTGTGCCCGTCGTGGCCGCATGCATGCATTATCCCCTGGTTTTTCGAAGACCAGGGTTTATTTGACTCCTCAACTATCGGCAGGGCATCCATGTCCGCCCTCAGCCCAATGGTGGGACCATCTCCGCCTTCGCCTTGAATGAGCGCGACGATCCCGGTCTCAGCTATGCCCGTTTCAATATGGTTGATGCCGAACGACGCCAGCTTTTCAGCCACGAACTTCGCGGTGTTGTGTTCCTCAAAATAGAGTTCTGGATTTTCATGCAGGTAACGGCGCCACTCAGTTGCCTCGCACTGGAGGTCACGGAACTTTGTAACATTTGTCATGATTCGTCAGGCCTTTCTTGGATGTTCCATCGAACCGCTTCGGAGGGTTGATATCACCTCGGATTAGAATTGTTAGTCCAGCGGTCATCCAGAATGAGACACGTGTGAGGATGCTTGGCGCCAATCTGCAGTGCCTGCTGAAATGCTTGAGCCACAAAGCGATGCACTTTGAAACTCCGAATCACAGGCTGCATTGGGAGCTTGACAGGACCAGATCAGGAGCCATGGTCGATGGCCGCGGTCAGGGTCCACTCGGAAGTCGGTGCGCAGAGACTGGCGGGGCACCTTTAAGGCGCTTGCTCCGCTCCCCATTTCTAGGGCCCTATTCGCCGCCTTCGGCTAAGCTAGGCCGCAGCCGGATCAATCCAACCCCGTTCGCGATTGGCGTGCCAAATGGCTCTGAAAGCCTCTTTATCTTTTCCAAAATCGCTGTGCCTACCGACGCTGGAGCAAGACGTGGGACTCCTCGGTTCGAAACCGTTGCGCGCGGCGGAATCGATCGGATAAGGCCTCAGTTCAGCAAGCTCATTGTGCTCAAAACGGATGATTGCGACAACACTCATGCTGCCGCACTGGAATGGTGATCCAAGATGTTGGTTTCCACGTTGCCGAACGTCACGTCAGCCCCGTGGAATATCCTGAGAACATCAGCAAGGCCTGGGTGATAGCCTCTGGTTACGGCCCGCGCGTAAAGAAGGTCGCCGAATCCGCAACGTTCGTTCGATTGAACCTACCGTATCAAAGCCCCCTTTCCCGCAGGTAGGCAGGTCATCTTCGTGAGAATCCATGTTATCGCAGATTTCACTTGTATGGGGCCATGATTGTCAAGCTTGATCTTGCTTCGTTTCCTCATCTCCTTGTTCGGCCAGTTGGTGACCATCTCCTCGTCCCGACCTTGACTTCGAACTGGCCGCCGCGCGCAGTGACGGTCAAGGATGGGCCGGGGGCCCATCGCGCAGCGGACTTGTCCTTGACGGTCACGAGCACGGGCGGCAGGCTTGAATGATCGGGCGCGCGCCATTCGGCAGCCGACGACAGTTTCCGAGGGGAGTTCGCCATGAGGCCCAGGCGCGAAGGTCGCGCGGCAGACTTGTATGCGGTAGATCGCAATGGGATCTGACCATGATGCAGCATGCGCATCGGTGGCGAAGCTCCGGGGCGGCGGGGCCCATTCTACGCCGGCGGTCCGAAGGACCATGTGTAGCTTCGGGTTGCCGCCACCTCGGATCGTCATCGGCAGACCCCGCTACCGGGGCCGCCAATTGGGTTGTGTTCTCCTCTATCCTGCGTGCCCCCCCATCACGCCGCACGCACGATGACGCCCTGCGGCACCTCGCCCGCGGTGACGAAACGCCACAGCGCAATCAGCAGCTTGCGTGCCAGCGCCACGATCATCGTCTTGCGCGTGGTTTTGCGGCCGTCGCTCGTGCGCGCCTGGAACCATTGGGCCAGGTCGCTGTCCTTCTGGAACAGGAGAAAGCGCCACGCCAACTGGATCATGCCGCGCCGCACGCGGGCATTGCCGGCGCGCGCCAGCCCTTTCTCGCGGCGGCGTTGGCCGCTCTCGTCTGGCGACCCTGTCAGCCCGGCATAGCGCGGCACGGCGCGGCGGTCGCGCAACGGGCGCGACAGGATCTCGTGAACCAGCATGTCGGCGGTCTCGACGCCGATGCCGATGATCCGCGCCAGCAGGCGAACCATCGCGTGACCGTTCGCCGCAGCCGGAGCCGCCGCCAGCCGGCGCAGGCGCTCCTGTTCGATGGCGCGGATCTGCGCGCGCACGAGGTTGAGGCGCTCAAGGAAGCGGTAGAGCTCGGCGCGGGTGTTGTCCGGCAGCGGCGTTCCCTCCGCCGTTCGGATGCTCTCCAGCCTGTCCGCCGCCTGGCGCAGGCTCAGCCGGAAGCTGCGGACCCCGAAGCGGGCGAGGATCGCCTTGACGCGGTTGATGAGCCGCGTCTGCTCGCCGACCAGAGTCCCCCGCTCGCGGTTCGGCCGCCGCGCGTCCTCCTCTTCGAGTGTCGGGATCGCAGCCATGGAGCAATGACGTTTCTCGCCGCGCAGCCAGCCGAGAAAAGCACGCATCAAAAGCTCGGTGTCGAGACGATCGGTCTTGGCGCGGCGGTGCTCGCGCGACACTGGAACGCTCGAGGGATGGATGGCATAGGCATCGATGCCGTGCGCCCGCGCCAGCGCGCCAGCCAGAAGCCGTCGCCGGCCGCCTCATAGGCGACGGCGATCCGCTTGATCGTATGCCCGGCCCGGCCGGCTTCGTCGCGCCAGCGCTGCAGCAACTTCAATAGTGATGGTGCGTCGGCATCGATCTTCTTGAGGGTTGGCGCTTGAAACCCGGAACAAGTGAGGCAATTAGCCATTTCGCCTTGCTCAATTCGATGACGGCGACGATCGTGTTATCCTGTTCGAGAGCGGTAAGGGACCGGCTCGTGTCAAAAGATTGCGACATGGGGCGCCTCCTTCTGATGGTGGTTTTGACAGCGTCGAAGGATGCCACACCCTCGCCGCTCGCCCCATAGCATCCGCTCTACATTGCTTTTCCATGCATTGGGACCGGATGAGGCAAAGCTACATGAGCAGGCGAATGATCGTCCGCTACAACTGGCTGGCCGGCATGCCTGTAGCCGGAGCGCGCACATGGCAGGCCACGATGCGTCCGTCTGCCATTGGCACCGAAGGTGGCACTTCGATGCGGCAGCGCTGGACGGCCAGCGGGCACCGCGGATGGAACGCGCAGACGCTCGGCGGATTTATGGGAGTTGGCACCTCGACCTCGACGGGCGCCTCCAACCGAACGCGCGCCGGATCCTCGGGAGCGTCTCAGCTCTTCAGCCGAAGCGATGACGCTGCAATCCCTTGATGATTGGATCAGACGAGCGTTCTCGACGTCGCGCGCTGGGCCGTCGCCCTCACCAATGCCCGATCACGACGTCACCTTCAACGCGCGAATGACCGCAGACACCGTGCTGGCGTCGGCGCCTCGTCGACATTCACAACGCCACGTCTCAAGCTCGATCACCCCGGCATCTCGGGGCTTTCCGTTGTCGCTGCTTCCGTGGACCCTGGCTACATTTCCGGCGCCGGCAACCGCCGGCACAAAGGCAGGAGAGTTTTGCTGCACCGAATCTGCCTGCTTGCGTGCGTCGCGGCACCAGGCGAAGGCCTGCTGCGGCCTGAGACCATAACGGCGGGCGACCTCGGAAATGATTGCATTCGGCTTCAGCGCCTCGGCGATGATCCGTGCTTTGCCGCCAGCACCGTTGATCAACTCGAAACGTCGAGGCTACGGCTCCGGGTCGAGCGAAGGTCAAGTCCAGACACAAGCCGATCTCCGATCCCAATGTAGAACCGGCAACCGCACAGATCGACACCATTTCCGAAAGATGGTCCGGAACATCGCTTACGTGCGAAGTGCAAGCATCAGTCAAGCATTGTTATAAAAAACGGGTTCACAGCCAGAGCCCCGGCGCCGCTTTATCTCGGGCAGATGGGATCAACTCTGAAGCGGCTATATAATGGAATCGTTTCACTTGTTTCCGACAAGTGACCGCTGCGGCTCACTGATCACCTGATTTTGGTGACCAACGTCGCGACTCTCGCGCCAATATCGTACCGTGGCACGTTTTGGGGCCACTATCATACGCCTTTGGAGCCATTACAAGCCACTTCCGAGGGGAGATATAGTGTAGCTTCTTGGGCTTGCCAAATAACCGGATTGGAAAGATAGAAAATGACACAGCTCTTACCTGTTCTTCCAACTGTCGACGAGCATCATGTAGATCGACGTCTGTATCCGCATGGAGTTGCGTTCATGGACGGGCAATATCTGCCGATGTCCCAGGCCAAGATCTCCGTGCTGGATTGGGGCTTCCTTCACTCCGACGCCACTTATGACACGGTGCACGTTTGGAATGGTCGGTTCTTCCGCTTGGATCTTCACCTTGATCGTTTCTTCAGGGGCTTGAAACAGCTGCGAATGAAGCTACCCTATGATCGTGAGAAAATCGCATCGATCCTCAACAATTGCGTCGCTCTGTCGGGGCACAAGTCGGCATACGTAGAAATGATCTGCACGCGCGGTTCATCGCCGACTTTCAGCCGCGATCCCCGCCAGGCGGACAACTGCTTCATGGCGTTTGCTGTCCCTTTTGGGTCGGTTGCCAACAAGGAACAGCTGGAAAGAGGCCTGCACGTCGCAATCAGCGAAATGGTGCGCATCCCGCCCAAATCGGTCGATCCCACGATCAAGAACTATCATTGGCTCGATCTCGTTAAAGGCCTTTTCGACGCCTACGATATGGGAGCGGAAACAGCGTTGATCTTAGATACGAACGGGCACATTGCGGAAGGGCCCGGTTTCAATGTATTCCTTGTAAAGAATGGATTTCTTAGGACGCCCGCTTTTGGGGTGCTGCCGGGCATTACGCGCCTGACTGTTTTCGATCTCTGCGCCGAGATTGGACTGTCGGCCACGGCTGGTGATATTAGCCGTGCTGAGATCAAAGCGGCGGACGAGGTGTTCATCACCTCGACTGCTGGGGGCATTATGCCCGTAACGCGCCTGGACGAAGGCACGATCGGAAATGGGCAAGTCGGACCCATCACCCGCTGGCTTATGGATCTCTACTGGCACAAGCACGATGATCCGGCATGGTCGACTGCTGTTATCTACCCGTAATCGGAATGAGCCATGCGACAGCAACTTGGCGAGCTGTGCGACGATCCATGCAAACTCCCGAAAATCGAGAGCACCCTTTGGCAGGCGTCGCTTCGCATTAGTGAGACAACCTTACACACCGACCTCCTCGGCTCACCACTTGGCTGAAGCGAACACGGGATTCATATGGTGCGACGACTTTCTCCGCGTCGAGCGCACACTACACAGAAGGCGTCGGCACTCATCGACAGACGGGGGCATAGCGAGGGCCGTCCACAAATGCGTGTCAACGCCCCTGGCCGCAGGTGGCCAGTTCGGGATCGCGCTTGATGGCGAGCCCATTCTGATCCGCCGCATTGCCGAACTGGGCCGGGCTCGGATTATCCGACGTCGATATGGGGCCAAATGGCGTCGAAATTTGTAGCCTGTAGGAGGACCGTCACCTGCGTGAGCATTCGCTGGGTATCCAAGAGAATTTACCACCGCCGTAGGTCGAGATCACCAAGCCAACAGGCGGGGTCAGAAAAGTCAGCTGCGTTACGTGGTCAATAGTCAGCTGGGGCCGCCCGAGCGCTCCGCCTATCAGGTGATAAAGGAGTCCATCAGGAGGGCGCAGCCGTGAGGGTCCCCTTGTCCCGATCAACCTGAATGTAGATTGGATCGGGCGTCTCCTGAGCATCGCAACCCTGCGAAATTCATTGAGACGCTCCGTGCCACACAGCAGCATCAATACGTTGCACAGATCCTTCAAACAAATTCGCAGAAACTTTGCAACCGCACCCCGCCAACAAATAGTACCTTAACCTCAGGCCTGAGGCTCAGGCAAAAGCTAAAAAGCTGATGTCGATTTACGATTTGACCGCCGTAGGGCACGCAACCTCCGAGTAACAGCCAATGACACGAAGAGCATTTATTCTGATTGAAGGCCAGCCAAGAGGTAACGGCCTGCGATACGTCCAAGCGGCCAAGCGTCTTGGCCTTCATCCAATTACGCTGTCGGCTGATCCAGCTCAGTACGACTATGTTGCGGCGGAAAAAAGTGAGGCAATCCGTGTTGATACGGACGATCTCGACGCGCTGACCCGCGAATGTTGCCAGCTACGTACGACGTATGACATTGCTGGCATCACCGGCTTTGCGGGCGCCGACGAGTGGATCTATGCGACGGTTGGCAAGCTCTGCCGGCACTTCGAGCTACCGGGGCCGAACCCCGCGTCTATTGAAAGATGCTGCGACAAATTCGCTCAACGTCAATTCCTCACCGAGGCCGGCATTCCAATGCCAGCTTATCTCGTGTCAGCGAATGCAGCGGACGTAGAAAGCTCCGCCGCGGAAATCGGCCTCCCGGTGATTGTTAAGCCAGCCGTAGGCAGCGGCAGCAGCGGTGTCCGGCTGTGCCGCACTGTCGATGAGTTAGCGAAACATACGTCGTATCTGTTGGGGGGAAAGCACATATGGCGGTCTTCGCCGAGCATACTGGTCGAAGAATTCGCGCAAGGCCCCTATTATCTCGCCCACATAATGGGAAATGAGGTTATTGGGATTGAAGCCGGCGACCTGGGACCTCTACCACATTTTGTATTTCGTGAGAGCAGCTTTCCGGCCCAGCTGACTGATGACCAGCATGAGCATGTCGTTGACGTTTCGCTGAACTGTCTGCAAGCTCTCGGCCTTGGCTGGGGGCCAACTAACGTTGAGTTCCGGTGGACGGAACGTGGCCCAGTCGTCATCGAAGTCAACCCGCGTCTTGCTGGTACGATCAGCCCCCAACTGGTTCAGCTGGCGTACGGTGTCGATCTCATCACCGAACACGTGAAGCTTGCAATCGGTGAGGAACCCAGTTTGCGTAGAAGGAATTCGCTGACCGCCGGCGCGCGGTTCCTGATTGCTGATCGCGACGGCATTCTCGAATGGAGCGGTGACGAAAGTCGAGCAGCTGCTTTACCAGGCGTCGCCGAGGTCAAGTTCTATGTTGGATCCAAAACGCCAATCGTCAGGAACGGCGATTACCGGGACTGGCTCGGACATGTCATCGCCGCATCACCAAGCGTCCCTCGGACCGAGGCGATACTTCAGCGAACGGTAGACTTGATCGATTATTCAATCACACCGTTTCGATAGTTGGCGAATAGGAACTAGCTGCAACTTCTCCCTCTACGCGCTTGCGCAGGTTACGCCATGTACGAGATGAATCGTCGTCGAACATTCTTGCAGATGAGCATGAGAGAGGCAGCGGATCGGTCACAAGAAGCAACTTCGCTTAGGTGGTCGTAATTCCGAAGGCTATGTTGCCGGGACTGTCAGGAATTCTGCGCGCGAGGCCGGTTCCGTCATTGGCTAACGAACCTTTCGCCGGAAACGACGGCGAACCGGGTCCTGCCTCGAACCATTCGCGCGGCGGTCGTTCTTCCATTCCCGGCCGCATGTTCAAAAGAAGATTTGGCAGCTTCATAGGAAGATAGGAAGCGGCATTCCGGACTGTCTTTCGGGAGTGGTCGCGATCTTTGAGGTTGCCGATCCTGAATTAGGATCGGAGATCGGCTTGTGTTTGGATTTGACCTTACGCTTGACCCGGAGCGGCAGCCTCGGCGTTTCGAGGTGATCAACGGTGCCGGCAGTCGGCGTCACTGGTCGTTGGATGACAAAGCGCGGATCATCGCGGCGACGCTGGAGCCGAACGCAATCATTTCCGACGTCGCCGGTCGGTATGGCGTTAGGCCGCAGCAGGTCTTCGCCTGGCGCCGCGAAGCGCGCAAACAGGCCGCTTCGGTGCACAAGATTCTCCTGCCGTTGTGTCGGCGGCTGTGGCGGCGGCGAAACCTGTAGCCGAAGCAGCGGAAACGGGTCACCGAGCTGCCGGCATGATCGAGCTTGAGATTGACGGGATCGCGCTTCACACAGGGCGCCGATACAACGACAGTGGCCGCTGTAATCCGCGAACGCGACGTCATGATCGGGCCGACTAGTGCGGTCAAGGTCATGGTGGAGACGAAGCCAGTAGACTTCCGCAATGTGGAGCGCCGAATTATGCGGAGTCCGCGGAGGCAATTCCTTGTCGCTCGCGGTATTTGAGGAGCGACTACTCTAACATAATCTGCCTATCGGCTGACGGACTTCAGCATGGCTAGCAGCTTGTCGGGAGCGCGGAAGCGACCCGGCTTGAGCGACGGCGGCACCATCGCGGCAAGCGCCTCGAGCTTCTCGGTCGGGATCGGCCCGCAGATAGATTTCCGTGCTTTGGAGGCTGGCGTGACCGAGCCAGAGCGAGACTTTGCGGACATCCCGGGTCGCCTGTAGCGTGTGCATGGCACAGGTGTGCCGCAAGACGTGGGAGTAACGCGCTTGTCGGCGACGGAAGGTTGCATCCGCGCCGCGATGGCGACGTGCAACCAAAACTGTGATCCGGGCGGGGTATGGGTTGATGCAGGCATCAGTCGCGGATGACCCGCGCTGAACGTGAAGCGAACGAACTCACCGACGATCAGGTACCAGCGCACGCAAAGCCTTCAAGATGCCGTCCATTGAACGTCGCAGCTACCGAAATCGCTGGGGCGCTCCATGCCGCGCCGCTGGCAATCAGACGGTGCAACGAAACCCACAAGTAATTTCACAGAACCTTTGCGACCACAAATCGCTGATGCTGATACGTTCGCCCCAAGTCTAAGCTAGGCCCAGGCACACCTAGGTAATGAAAATATCCCAACTGAAACGCGAGCCGTACTGCGATGATCCGAATTCGTCTCATAGCAGGAAAATCGCACTCCAATGCCCCGGACGAGGAAGTGTTATGTCGATCCAAAATTCTATCCACCCACTAGGAAGCGCGGCGTGCACCTCGACTACAGAACTTCTCGAAGCGGCGGCCGATGAATTTTGGAGGCCATACACGGACCACCAGACGTTCGATGGCGCAGATCCGGCTGAGGTTATCATCGAGGACCGGGAGCGGCCAAGGATGCATTCTAGCGACGCTCTTTGTTGCGGCACCTTCGGCGAGTTGCTGCAAGGCCAGCTGCCGGCCGACTCCGCTCCTCAGGACGCTCATTTCTTGATCACGATGCCCATCGCGCTTTTTGCGCGTGCCCATTTCATGCCGCTTCCTGGCACGCGATCTGTAACTGTTTATCCGTGCCATAAAATCAAAGCTAAACGGCTAGCGGAAAATCTCGTGAATGCGCTCGGCACCTCAGGAGGAATCCTCTTTTTACAATCTGAACTTTCCGAAGGCAAAGGGCTGGCGAGTTCGTCTGCAGATCTTGTCGCGGCTGCTCGGTCAATCGCCTGCTGCTTCAAGCGTAGAGTCCGGACATCATTGATCGAGAAGTTAATGGCGGAGGTCGAGCCATCCGACGGGGTGATGTACCCAGGAGTGGTCGCATATCAGCAGCGAGCATGTAACCTTCTCTCCTTCCTTGGACAAATGCCGCCGCTTGCAATCATAGGTGTCGATGAAGGAGGTACGGTCGAAACCATCGACTATGATCAACGGCGAGGTGAAATATCTGCCAGTCACAAAGCAGAATATCACCAATTACTCGACCGCGCACGGATAGCAATACCACAGGGTGACGCGACCATGATAGGCAGAATAGCTACAGCCAGCGCCCTCCTGCATCAGGAGCGGGCTCCAAAGAGGCATCTGAACTCGATGCTGAAAGTCTCCGAAGCCAATGACGCTCTCGGCGTCATAGTCGCACACAGCGGCACAATGATTGGAATCCTGCTCGATCGAATGGCGACCGATTTTCCACAAAAGCTTCGGTCCGTGCTCTCCCATATGTCGCCATTCGACAACTCTCCAAGAATATATCTGACCATGACTGGCGGTCGGTGAGGTGGGCGGAATGGACTCTTCCCGAAAACGCCTGCCATTCACCAGCTATTCTGATGCGTATGCTCTTCCTAGCATTATTAGGTGTGAGACCAACCTTTATCTTGCGCAGTTCGCATTCATGAAGCTTCTCCCAGCGAGATACATCATGGAGCAAGCATTGGCTCGAGGGACCTTGTTGCACGGCATGAAAGTTCTCGAGACCTCGAGCGGAACCTTCGCGCTGGGTTTGGCCGTAGTTTGCCGGGAAGGTGGATTCCAGCTCGAAATCTTCACAGACCCAGTGATGGACAAAGGCCTGGAAAACAGGTTGAAATCCTTGGGGGCCGAGGTCTTCATAATCACCGAAAAAGCGAAGCAGGGTGGCTATCAAAGAAGTCGCCTCGACGCATTGCGGGCCAAAATGAGACAGTTGGGACACTCCTGTTTCTGGCCCAGGCAATACGAAACAACAGACAACCCCGCGGCCTACAAGCCCTTCGCCGATCAGATCACGGCGATGTTGGGCGCCGACGTAACGTTGGTCGGTTCTGTGGGGTCAGGCGGCTCTACTTGCGGAACGGTAGAGCGCCTCCGCCAAAAAGCCCCTAGCGCGCGACTGATTGGAGTGGATACCTTCAATAGCGTCATTTTTGGCCAACAGGATGGCGAACGGAAACTGCGAGGACTGGGGAATAGTCTTATCCCAAAGAACGTGAAGCATGAACTATATGACGAGGTGCATCTCATCTCGGCTCCGCTAGCGTTTACTGCAACGCGAACTCTCCACGAACGGCACGCGGTTTTCGCCGGTCCGACCTCCGGAGCGAGCTATATCGTGGGGCGCTGGCGGGCTCGGCAATATCCAGAAGAGACAGTAGTCGTCATATGTCCTGATGAAGGACACCGCTACGTCGAAGCTGTTTACGACCATAACTGGCTCAAGCAGAACGCATGTCTAAATGAAAGCGTTCTGCTGGATGCGCCGGCAACCGAAAATCACCCCTCGACCGCCCTCCCACCATGGAACCGATACGTTTGGGAGCGGAAAAGCCGGGAAGCTGTCCTGAGCCTTTTGGAGCAAGTTTCATGAACCGAGGTAGCTTCCTTTTCGTAGAGAGCAACACGACGGGCACTGGCGAACTATTGATGAAGCGGGCCCGAGTCCTAGGCTTTGAACCGTATCTCGTGACGCGCAATCCTGCGCGCTACCCATTTCTTAGGGACTCTGTCGCTCAAGTGATCGAAGCTGAAACGAATAGTCCAGACGAACTCGTCGGCGTCGCGTCTAAATTAGCAAGCCTGGCGGCAATATACTCGTCATCGGATTACTTTGTGGAAGCAGCATCAAGTGCTGCGACGGCGATGAGGCTACCGACGGCCAATCCGGACGCTATAGCCATATGCCGCAACAAATGGCTGCAAGCGGCCGAGTTGCAGCGAGCATCGGTTGCAATCCCTGAAACTCGGCTGGCCACTTCCATCAAAGACGTGGACGATATTCTTGCGCACGCTACTCTGCCTCTCGTCGTGAAGCCGGTCTCGGGAAGCGGTAGTAGCGGGGTGAGGTTGTGCGATAGTGCTGCGTCTACCATTCAGGCGTTTGAGGGTGCAAAGGACGTACTGCTGGATCAAGTGGATTTGCGCAGTCCCGACGTCCTCATTCAGCAATATATAAAGGGCAAAGAATATTCTGCAGAGATAATCGCTTACGATGGGGCGCTGCATTGCCTTGGAATTATTGCCAAGCACAAAGGCCCCGCTCCATGCTTCGTCGAGGTAGGGCACGACTTCCCAGCCCCGCTTCCGGAGCTGACCCTCAAGGAACTGGCTTGTTTTGCCGCTCGATCGGTCGCGGCACTGGACCTGGCGTTCGGACCCGCGCATGTAGAATTTGTGGTAACGGAGTCCGGACCGGTCATCATCGAGGTCAATCCTAGGCTGGCTGGAGGAATGATTCCAGTGATGCTGTCGCACGCCTTGGGCACGTCAATCCTTGATATGGTGATCAAACTTTACGCGGGAGAATCTTTCACGCCTCCGCAAGCGAGCCCAAGGGCGGGAGCCATCCGCTTCCGACTTGCTAACTCACCCGGAAAGCTCAAAAAAATGGGCTTTTCTCGTAATCCAGAGTCTACGGTGCCTGAAGCGGGCCTTCTGAAATCTGAGGGGGAGGAAATTCAAATAAACGGCGACTTTCGGGACCGGGTAGCTTACGCCATAGGGGTCGCTGATGAACTCGATGTCGCGGCCGCGGCAGCTGAGCGGATGATCGAGTCTCTTGCGATTGATTGTGAGGCGGCTACTGGAGAGTCGGAGGACAAACAAGTTGCTGGCTCAAGCCAGGCCAGGTGGAACCTTCATCCCGAAGCGATGAAGTTGCTCGCCCCTCCAATAGAAATTTTGCGCGACGGTTGCCTCCTCCAGTACCAAGCGGCCATAGACGAAGCACACCTAGTGATGCTCGCCGACCAGGGCTTAGTTAGCCAGCCAGTCGCTGCCGATCTCCTCAAGCATATCGTGAATCTCCAGGACGAGGGATTTCAGTCTTTGGAGGGCCGCGATGCACCGCGTGGCCTCTATCTCGCCTATGAGGCAGAACTCGTTACCAGAGCTGGCCCGGAAAAGGCCGGCTGGCTGCACCTTGCGCGGTCCCGCAACGACTTGAACGCGACTATTTCTCTCTTGGGTCTTCGGGAAGCCGCGTGTGCAATTTCACGCGAAGTGGGGCTTTTACAGGATGCCCTGCTTCAGCGAACGGGGGAGGCGTCGAGATTTGTGGCTCCGTTGTACAGTCAGTACCAGATCGCACTTCCTGGGTCGCCAGGGCACTACCTGCTCAGCGTTTTCTTCGCTCTGGGGCGGGAGCGCCACCGCCTCCATAGCCTACTAAAGGACATTAGGAATTGCCCGATGGGAGCTGGTGCCGGCGGAGGCACCAGCGTCCCAATAGATCCCCTGAAGACCGCAAAGCTTCTGGGATTCGAATTGCCGTCATTCAACTCACTTGATGCGGTTGCAAGCCGTGACCATCACCTGCAAGGCCTCTCAGCCTTCGCTGGCGTATCAATCTTGCTCAGTCGCGTGGCCCAGGATCTGCAGGTTTGGACGACGCGGGAGTTCGCTCTCATCGACATTCCAAACAATCTTGCTGGGGGCTCTTCCATGTTGCCGCAAAAGAAGAACCCGTTCCTCCTTGAACACATCAAGGGGGCGGCAAGCACCGTCATCGGCGCATATGTTTCTGCCGCAACGGCTACCTGCAAGTCGCCCTTCAGCAACTCGATCGAGACAAGCAATTACGGCTGCTCGCCGCTAGGCGTTGCGCAAGATGCCCTAAATCGGGCCACAACCCTCACGACGCTCATGGTGACGTTCATGTCTTTCAACGTAACGTCGATGCGTGAGAACCTGGAAGACGGCTCATCGATGACCATCGTCGCCGCCGAACGGATGGCGTCGCGAGGCGTTCCTTTCAGGGAGGCCCACACTATAGTTAGCGAAATGACGGAGCGGTTGTCTCAGCATGGCTGCGCCGCGGAGCGCCGACGCGAGCTGGTTAGCCACCTCGCTGATGTGTTGCCCGAGAGCCCCGAAGAGTGCAGGGATGCTCTGCAGTTCGGAGGAGGGCCTGCTATAAGATCAACCGACCACCAGCTTTCCGTAGCAACAACACTTTTCCGGGACATGCAGCTGAGCTGCGAGGACATCCGGGAGCGCTACGCGCGCGCCGAGATGAACCGCAAACAGAGGGTGAAGGAACTCGTCGACGGGCACCAAACAATCTGAAGGGTAGAGATATGGACAACATCCACTGATACTGTCGCGTCGATTCTGCAATGAACGCATTGAGGGCTGCAGGCGGGCACTTCTTTCAATTCCCCCACGTTTGCTCGGTCTGCCCGAGCGAATCCATCTATCACTCAGATGGGTGTTTGCCGCGATCAGCCGCCAGAAAGGTCTGCCGATTGTGACCTGCCACTGAATTTTCATCCGGCTGCAGTTAGAGCCTCGGCGGGTTTTAGGCCGTGTGGCGCGGGTTGAGCAACGGGCGATCGGCGGAGCTGGTCGGGGTTGCGCAGCCGATCGTCCGTTGCGGTGAGATTGGCGGCATAGGCCGCAGGCGTGATGTATCCGAGCGCCGAAGGTGGGCGCGATCGGTTGTAGTCGTCTGCCCATTCGGCGATGGTTGTTCGGGCATGGTCGAGGCCGAGGAACAGGGTTTCGTTCAGCAACTCGTCCCGCATCCGCCCGTTGAAGCTTTCGCAGAAGCCGTTCTGCATCGGCTTGCCCGGCGCGATGAAGTGCCATTCCACCTGATGATCCTTCGACCAGGCGAGGATCGCGTTCGAGGTGAACTCGGTGCCGTGGTCAGATACGATCATGCCCGGCTTGCCGCGCCGGGCGATCAGTTCCGTCAGTTCACGTGCCACCCGGCGGCCGGAGATCGAGGTGTCCGGGATCGCAGCCAAACATTCGCGCGTCACGTCGTCGACGATGTTCCGCACCCGGAACCGCCGCCCGCAGGCGAACTGGTCATGGACGAAGTCCAGCGACCAGCGCGCGTTCGGCTTCGCCTCAACCAGGATCGGCGCCCGCGTGCCGACCGCTCGTCGCCGTGCTGACTGACGCCCAATGGGCGAAGATGGAACCGCATTGCGGCCCCTAAAGCTATACCGTCACCCGCGGCTCGAATTTGACACGGTCAAGCGCGATCATGCTCTTAAACTTTCGGACATTGGGGTTAGTGTAGAGTTTCGTCTTGACGAAGACGTCAAAGGACTCGACGTTCTCAACGGCAACGATCAGTACAAAATCCGCGTCGCCCGTAACCATGTAGCACTGGGTAACTTCCTTAGCTGCGCGCATCGCGCGCTTGAAATCATCGACAAGGTCCAGACGTTCACGGTCAAGCTCCACGGTCACGACAACCGTAAGCGATTTGCCAAGAGCCTTCGGGTCCACGAGCGAAATATCCGCAATGATTACCCCATCCACACGCAACTTGTTCACTCGGCGCATGCATGAGGCGGCCGACGAGCCGACAAGCTTCGCGAGCTCGGCAAAGGAGAGCCGATTGTTCCTCTGTAGCGCTGTAAGAATCCTTCGGTCTAGATCATCCATCGTGCGATGCCGGCCATATTTGGTTAATAATCACACTAAATTTAACATCGCACAGATATTTGCAACGTTTATTGCAATTCCTCCCACAAATTGAAACAGCGTGGGCTCAGTGGTTTCACACATGGCCGAAACACGTCTCCTTCTGAATTAAACTCCTATCGGCCGAAGTCCGTCTATACGCTGACAGTTCACCGCTTCTCTGATACGCATTCCAGCAGATGTAAGCCTGCTCCGGCTTCCAAAGTCTAGTGTGGGCTCGCGGACGATGGTCTGACTCGGCCACGAACCGACACTGATCCAGGCAGGTTATGCCATTGCAGAAGTCGACCTGCGGCAAACAACCATCGAAAATGGGCGACACGACATCCGCCGGTTGCTCTTCATCAGAGCCATGGCCGTTGTCCGATGGGGATTCCGGTCGTGGCTGGGCCTCACAACTGACGCGCCTGCTCGCAGCCATCGGGCCTGATGGCACTTCGAATGCGGTGCTCAGGCGGCCAATGCCCTCAGGTTCTCCTTCTTGTGCTCGCGCAGATGATCCATGTTGAGGTAGCGGGTCGCCTCGAGCCAGTTCTCGTGGATCTCCACCGCCAATGCCCGAACCAGCCGCAAACAGCTCTGCGGGCTGGGGAAGATGCGAACGACCAGGGTGCGCCGCTTGATCTCCTGGTTCAGCCGCTCCAGCATGTTCGTCGACTTCATGTGCTTGTGATGCGGCAGCGGCAGCCGATAGAAGCTCAGCGTCTCCTCGATGTTGTTCTCCACCCAATCCACCAGCTTCGGGTATTTGGCCTGCCATTTGGCGATCCACTGCGCCAGGTCGCGCTTGACCTCGGCTAGGTCGCGCCGGTCATTGCCAACCCGCGTCACAAGCTTGCGTTCGTAATAGCCGGACCGGTAACCAACCCGCTCCGTCGTCCGGATCGTCTACGCCCGCGCGCCGCGCACGGACGGATGGAGCGCTCGACCATGTTGCTGTCGATCTCGATGCGGCCACCGAGAGGCCTTCCCAACGCGAGAGCGTGTAGCGGATCGCCCTCGGCGAGCTTGGTTCTCTGGCTGATCAAGCCGAGCTTTTCGTGCAGCCAGGTTCGAGATCGGCAATGATAACGCGGCTATTTTCCTGACGCATCACACGGCGCTCCTCGGCCGATCGGCCGCGGATGCCGTCCTCGATATTATAGAGCTCGGCGATCCGTCTCAGCGCCTCACTGGTGATCGGCGCGGGACCGGCTGCCAGTTCATAGAAGCGTCGGCGCACGTGTGCCCAGCAGAAGGCGAGCGTGACACCGCTCTTTTCAGCCAGCACGCGATAGCCGCCATAGCCGTCGACCTGAAGGATTCCGGTGAAGCCAGCGAGATGGGCGATTGGACGCTCGGCCTTGCGGTCGGGCGCATAGAACATAGGCGACGCGCGGCGGATCGCCGCCATTCCATGGTCTGTCATCGCGGGCATAGGCCCAGAGTTGGCCTGTCTTCGTCTTGCTGCGGCCCGGATCGAGCACCGGCGCGGTCGTCTCGTCGGCGAAGAGTTTTGGCGAGGACTTCAGCTTGACAAGCAGCCGCTCGTGCACCGGACGCAGGTGCCAGGCGGCGCGGCCGACCCAGTCGGCGAGCGTGGACCGGTCGAGATTGATGCCCTGCCGGGCGTAGATCTGCGCCAAGGTGGTCCGGAAACACAGCTCTGATGTCCGCTGTCAAGGTTTGGAACGTGAGGGTCCGGCCGATCGAGAGGTCGGCTGTTCATTCTGATGATCGCGCATGAATGGAGGCGGAACTGAAGGACGTCGGTGATCAAGCTCTGATGCGCGGATTGGTTACCGTATTCCCGATTGTGCGTCCGGGGCTGTTCCTATCTTACTGCGGGCGTCGGTCGGTCGATTTGCCGGCCACAAAGCGTCTGACGGGCATTCCCCTGCCGTGGTCCCGCCCCCGTCCATGAGCGAAGGATGTGTGTCGCATGCATCGACTAGATCAGGTTGCGTGGCTCCCTGGCAACAGCCCGCATGAAGCCGACCAGTTCGCGGGCCATCGCAGCCACAAGCATCAGAAGGAGAAGCGCAGCATGAAACAGTATTTCGGATTGGACCTCGCGGTAAAAGAGACCGCGATTGCATCGTCGACGAAACCGGCAAGATCTGCCGGGAGATGAAAGTGGGAGCCATCCCGAGCATCTTGTACGGGTGCTCTCGGATCCTGCCTGGACCTTTGAGGATCGGGCTTGAAGCCGGGCCATTGTCGCAATGGCTGTTCAGCGGCCTGGCCCAAGCCGGCCTGCCGGTGGTGTGCATCGAACCCCGCCACATTAAGGCCTTCCTGGAGGCGCAGCCGAACAAATCCGACCGCATTGACGCCCGAGGCATTGCCCAGATGATGCGGGTCAACCTGTTTCGCCCGGCCCATGTCAAGACGCTGACGAGCCAAAAGCGCCGGGCCCTGCTGATGGCGCAAACTCTTGCAGGATAAGCCGACCGCCATCGAAAACGACATCCGCGGGCTGTTGCGCAACTTCGGTCTCAAGGTTGGGATGGTCGGCGCCGTCAAGTTTGAGGAGCGGATCCGCGAGCTCACCGAAGGGATGCCCGATCTGGCCGAAATCGTCGAACCGCTGCTCGAGGCGCGCAGCAAGCTGCGCGAGACGTTTGCCGCGCTCCACCGCAAACTTCTGGCCATCGTCCGCGATGATGCGGTCTGCCGGCGGCTTACGACGATACCGGGCGTCGGTCCGGTGGTGGCGCTGGCCTATAGCCGCGCAGGGCAAGGATTGCAGATGCGTCGCTTGTTTGAGCTTATATTCCTGGAACGAAGGTGACAGGATCAACACGGAACGCCGAGCTGCGGCAACTCGTGGACGGATCCTCAATATCGCTGTACGAGCTCTCAAGGGTTGGCATGGCCGGACCACTTCCCGCCGGTTCGACTGTTCAACGCCTCTTGTTGCCTGGTGAGACAATGGGCTGTGGAGGCCATCAGCTCCCACGGTCAGCGGCATGGTTCTTCTGCCGCTTCCCGCCCATATGGCCGCCGGCGCACGCTTCCATGACATCCGCGCAGGTCGGCTGAGCGTAAGCGGTGTTCTCAGGCCACGGCCTTGAGCTCGGGCACACTCGGGCTCACGCCGCTATATGCGTCGGCCCTTTGCAAGAGGGCCAACCGCCCAACCTGGTATGGCTGACGCTGGTCAGGGAAGGCCGAGGCCAAAACACCGGGTATGGGCGACACTGAGGATGCGATTGATCAAGCTTGAAAAGCTGTGTCCAGCGGCGGTTGCGGCGATGACATAACTGGAGTGCATGCTGAGCGACGGCATCGAGTTTATCTCAAGGACAAATGGCTGGCCGGAGCGATCGATCCGGAAATCGACCCGGGCATAGTCCCGGCAATGACAGGCACGGAAGGTCGCGACCGAAATCTCCCGTAACATCGTCTCAAGCCCGCGCTCGATTTGCGGCGGGCAGATCTTCGGCACCGCTGCGGCCGCCACGTATTTCGCATCCCAATTCATAAGACGCGTTTCGCGGTCGCCGAAGTCCTGCTCCACCGGAGGCAATACTTCGAGATCCTCGTTTCCGAGCAGCGCAACACAGATTTCCCGCCCCTCGACATATTCCTCAACCAGCGCATCTTGCGCATAGTGCGTGACGACCACTTCCACGACCTCCCTCAACTTAGAATGTTCATGTACGAGCTGCAATCCGAGGCTGCAGCCTTCGTGGCGCGGCTTCACTATCACTGGGAAGCGCAGGTCGCCGGCACTTTCGGTGCCGCGACGCATCACACGATAGTTGGGCGTCGGCACACCCTGATCGCGGATGAGCATTTTGGTAATGACTTTGTCGCACGTCAGCCCAAACCCGAGCGGGCTACATCCAGTGTATGGAACACCGGCCATCTCAAGCATGGCAGGAACGTGGGTCTCCCGCTTTTCCCCCTGAATTCCATCAGCCAAGTTAAAAACCATTCCCGAGGGACGGGCTTGCGTATTGGGTGGCATGAAACTCTCGAGCGTGGCGAGCAGCCCTTTATCTCCTTCACACACTAGCGTCTCGTGGCCGCCGTCTTGAAGTGCCGCCACTACGTTTTCTAACGTGCCCTGCTGCGGCCAACCCTGCGCCGGCTGCGGACAAGGCTGACCGAACCGATTAATTACACCATTAAAATCGCTGTTCGTCACGATGGCTACTCGCATGAGTTACTCCTTTGGTGTTTGTCTGCTGTCACGTTCATTCGCTCTGATCTTGACGCTTGGAGCGGGAAGGTCGTCACGATCGCCTGATGGCGATGCCCGACGGAAGCAGCTGCGGCCTTTTGTTCCACTGGGAACTGACATGGCCAGCATCCTTCGGCCAAATCGCCCAATCCAGCAGGCACCTTCGAGATGCAGCCGAGAAAAGACCTTTCCGTTTCGGGATTCCTGTTTTGATGGCCATCGGGTGCAAGGTCGAGGATCTCACTCTTTCCGGTGTAAGGGGGCATGATGTATTTGAATGTTTTGTGCCGCTTAGACGTTGGTTGATGCCGCGAGGAATCTCTATTCCGGGGCGCAGCGCACCTGGAATGCGATGCGCATTTCACCGGCCCTGCCCTGAAAGGGTACGTCGAAACGCTTGGGCTCTAGGGGACTTTTTTGTGCCGAATGAAAATGCGACTTCGGCAGCAGACCATCAAGAATTTTGGCGCGCCTTGCGGGGCTTGGCACGAACGGGTCGCCTGATAGTAGAGCGTTCGTAATCTCAGGATGGTAACCAAGATAGCGCGCACTTCGGGAGAAATCAGTTGCAACCGGAACCAGTACTCCGACTGAAGCTGCAGGACCTTGCGCGCCATCCATCGTCATTGCCAAGCCTCGATGCCGCCCGACAGTGGGGCAAGCAACCAAAGCCGCTTCTGGGCTAAAGACAGCGGCACCCGCGCCGAACGGGGGAAAGCTTCGATCGGCGGGACAGAACTCAACAGTGCAGCGTCTATCACATTGACTTGCATGGTCTGAGCAAGTTTCATATGGACCTCCTCGGTCCAAGACCGCCAGAGCCGGTTATGTTTATAACGAACCTCCACCGTCTCATGCAATCGGCGGGCCAACGAAGAGATTGCGGGACTAAGAGGGCAGAACCATGTGTTTCGGGCCGCCACCTGGAAGACTCGCGCGTCATTGTGTTAGGTTCCGGACATACGGTTGTGGTGGAATCGAGACACTTTCCCCTGACGAAATGACCCTCGGTTATGAGAGGAGGCATCGATGACGGTTGGGATGTCCGCGATTCCTGCATAGTCGAGAAACGATGCAGTGAGAGGAGATGTACTTCAGCCTGAGGAGATGGCAGCGATGCTGCGGCTGCATGAGCTTGGCTGGGGAGCGAAGCGACTGCCTACGGAATTCGGGTGCGCGCGAGCAGGCGGATATCGCCAGGCAGCCTGCCGTAACATACTTCCAGAGCGCGACGAGGAGTTTGTGGGCGAGGTATCCCGGCATGACCAACGTCAGGCCGTAGAAGACCGCAGCGCAGGCACCGTCCGGTTCAGCACCGGCCACGAGATTCTGGCAGATGCACCTGACGCGAACGTCCTCCATGTCAAGCCGGTCCGGGGATCGGCACAATAGCGGATGAACTTCGCTGCCGCAAACCGATGCACCAAATGCCGCGTCAGCGGGCTTCAATCACTAGGGGGTCAGCCCTCAGAGCTTCTGGTATTACGCGGCACGCCTTGCCGCCCACCTTGCTATTCAATTGTCGAAGTCCAGATCGGCTGGTTAGAGGAACATCCGTGACAAGCGTGGAAGTGGCGTGGGACTTGTCTAAGCACGCGGAAAACGGGTTGAGGAGGTGTGGCGCCTTCCGGCGGCCACACTCGAAATCAGCAAATCGTGTAGGGCAATTCACTACGTCGGTTGTGATCGACTGAAATCTCGCGCCTAAGCGGCGGAATGGCGCGTTGGATGCAATCCATTCTCTCACATACGCGGCATGAAACCCCAATAGGCTCGAATGCAGCGATGTTGGAGAAATCCAGTCGATCTGCGTAGACGAAATCGCTGGCATAGGAAATCTCGCATCCGAGCGCGACCGCGTAGCGTCGATGAGGAGAGCCAAATCCGCCCTCGCCTTTGGCAACTTCGGTGGCGATACTGAGATAACGCACGCCGTCTGGCGTTTCCGCCAGTTGGCAATGGATGCGGCCTGGGGCTTCGAACGCCTGATGGGCGTTCCATAACGGGCACGCTGCGCCGTAGCGGGCAAACTGCAACTTCGCGGCGCTGTGGCGCTTGGTGATGTTGCCAGCTCGGTCGATGCGCGCGAAGAAGACCGGAACGCCCTTCATCCGGGGCCTTTGCAACGTCGAAAGGCGATGCGCGACCTGCTCAAGGCTGGCGCCGAAGCGCATTGCTAGCAGGTGCATGTCGTGCCGAAGTTCCTTTGCCGCGGTCAGGAAAGGACGGTATGGCAACATAAGCGCGCCAGCAAAATAATTCTGGAGGCCGATCCTGCATATCTCTGCCGCCTCGGAGGTCCGGAAGCGCGCTCGCTCCATGATGGCGTCGATCTCCGCCCGGTGCTGCAAGGCGCCGATCTGGAATGCCATCTGGAAACTGCGCGTCGACACAGGCGAGTAAGAGTTCAAGTAGAGCACGCGCGCGGAATCGTCGAAGCGTCTGATCACCCGTTCGCCATTGCTGGCGCGCGCAAGACGAACGTGATGATGCTGCTCCAGGTGATCCGCCAGCCTCGTCCCAACATCTCGATCCGGTATACTCAAGGCTTTCGCCAGATGCTCGGCCGCCCGGTCAAGTTCATCGATGTAGTTGTCCACAAAATGAAAGAAATCCCGCACTTCCTCGTAGGGTGTCGGCTCGGCAAAGGCATTGGTTCGGATCAACTGGTCGTCGAAGCTGGCAAGCTGCTCGCTGTTTCGGCGATATGCCTGATGGCAGGTGATCAGTGCATGAGCGAGCGAAGGGGCGTTTTGGGCAACAAGCTTGAGTTCCTGAAATCCGGCTGAAACTCCGCTGAATACGGGGTCAGCAAGTGCCTCGCTAAGTGCAGAGAGCAGCCGGTCGGCCTCACTGCCGCCGATTGAAGCGATATCCACATGGAATTTCTCGGCCAAGGCAAGAAGCACTGCGGCTGACACCGGTCGTTGATTGTTTTCTATCTGGTTCAGATAGCTGGTCGAGATACTCAGCCGCTCCGCGAATACCGCCTGGGTGGCCTTGCTGGCCTCCCGCAGTTCGCGCACGCGGCGCCCAATGAAAAGTTTGGAGTGAGCCATTTGCAAATTCGCATTTTGCTATTCGCAATTTCATACATTTCGCAATCGCACCCGGTCAATCCTTTTCGGTTCCTTGCCGACGTACTAATGCGGAGCGCATATTCCAGTGGAGGCGCTCATGCGACCGTACGGCGAAGCAGACCCGGATTCGAGGCAAAGCCGGCTCACCGAACTGCGGCTGCGGACAGCTTTGAAGATGTTTGAAGAAACCGCTGAGCGCTGATGCGGGCCGTTCTTGAACAACTCGAGGTGCGTCGCGCGCAGGCCCGCCTGGGCGGCGGGCAAAAGCGTATCGATGCCCAGCACGCCAAAGGCAAGCTGACCGCCCGAGAGCGCCTCGTGGTGCTCCTCGATGAAAGCTCCTTCGAAGAATACGACATGTATGTCACGCATCGTGCGACGGATTTCGGCATGGCTGAACAGAAGGTGGCTGGCGATGGCGTCGTCACAGGCTCGGGTACGATCAGCGGCAGGCTCGTTTATGTCTTCTCTCAGGACTTCACGGTGCTTGGCGGATCGCTGTCCGAGACACACGCTCAAAAAATCTGCAAGGTAATGGACATGGCGGTGCGGAACGGGGCCCCGATCATTGGCCTTAACGATTCCGGCGGCGCTCGCATCCAAGAGGGTGTCGCTTCGCTTGCCGGGTATGCCGATGTCTTCAAGCGCAATGTCGATGCTTCTGGCGTAATTCCGCAGATTTCGGTGATCATGGGGCCCTGCGCCGGCGGCGCGGTCTATTCCCCGGCCATGACCGATTTCATCTTCATGGTTCGAGATTCGTCCTACATGTTTGTGACCGGTCCCGATGTGGTCAAGACGGTCACAAACGAGCTCGTGACCGCGGAGGAACTTGGAGGCGCCGCAACGCATACGCAAAAGTCCTCCGTTGCGGACGGGGCTTTCGAAAACGATATCGAGGCTTTGGAAGAGGTTCGGCGGCTGTTTGATTTCCTGCCCCTGAACAATCGCGAAAAGCCGCCTGTGCGACCCTTTTACGACGATCCCGAGCGGCTCGAGTTACGCCTAGACACGCTCGTGCCGGAGAGTGCCAACAGACCCTATGACATGAAGGAGTTGATCGCGGCAATCGCCGACGAAGCCGATTTTTTCGAGCTTCAGGCCGCCTTCGCCCGCAACATCTTCACCGGATTTGTGCGCATCGAAGGCAGGACGATAGGCGTGGTGGCCAACCAGCCGATGGTGCTCGCCGGATGTCTAGACATTGATTCCTCCCGCAAAGCAGCGCGTTTTGTTCGCTTTTGCAACGCCTTCGACATCCCGATCCTAACGATCGTCGACGTGCCGGGATTCCTGCCGGGCACCGCGCAGGAATATGGCGGCGTTATCAAGCACGGTGCCAAGCTGCTGTTTGCCTATTCCCAGGCGACCGTGCCGATGGTCACATTGATTACACGTAAGGCTTATGGCGGCGCCTACGACGTGATGGCGTCAAAACATATTGGCGCGGACATCAACTACGCCTGGCCGACCGCCGAGATCGCGGTGATGGGCGCAAAAGGCGCTGCCGAGATCCTCTACCGGTCTGAGCTCGGCGATCCAGAGAGGCTGGCGGCTCGCACCAAGGAATACGAACAGCGCTTCGCCAATCCATTTATTGCTGCGGAGCGCGGATTCATCGACGAAGTGATCATGCCGCATTCCTCACGCAAGCGGATCGCGCGCGCCTTTGCCGCGCTACGCGGTAAGAGCGTCGAGACACGTTGGAAGAAGCACGACACGATCCCGCTTTGAGTGCGCAAAAATGTTCAAAAAAATCCTGATAGCCAATCGTGGCGAGATCGCATGCCGGGTGATCAAAACCGCGCATCGGCTTGGCATAGCCACCGTCGCCGTGTATTCTGACGCTGATCGCGACGCCTTGCACGTCCGCCAGGCCGATGAAGCGGTTCATATCGGTCCGGCGGCCTCAGCCCACTCCTATCTTCGCATTGCAAACATCCTGGATGCCGTCACCGCCACTGGCGCTGATGCGGTTCATCCCGGCTACGGTTTCCTGTCTGAGAATTCGAACTTCGCCGATGCGCTCAAAGCTAAGGGAGTGGCCTTCATTGGCCCCCCGCCCGTCGCTATTGAGGCGATGGGCGACAAGATCACCTCGAAGAAGATTGCTGCATCTGCCGGTGTCTCAATCGTGCCGGGCCATATGGGCCTGATCGAAGATGCCGAGAAGGCGGTGCACATCGCCGCAGAGATCGGCTTTCCTGTCATGATCAAGGCATCCGCCGGCGGTGGCGGCAAGGGCATGCGCATTGCCTGGAATGAGGTCGAGGCGCGCGAAGGATTTCACTCTTCCCGTAACGAGGCGAAGAACGCCTTTGGCGATGACCGTATCTTCATCGAGAAATTCGTGACCGAGCCACGTCACATCGAAATCCAGGTGCTTGGCGATCAGTACGGCAACATCGTCTACCTCGGCGAGCGGGAATGCTCGATCCAGCGCCGCAACCAGAAGATCATCGAAGAGGCCCCCTCCCCGTTCATCGACGAAGCAACTCGACATGCGATGGGGAAGCAGGCCATCGCACTTGCCGAGGCAGTCGGCTACCATTCGGCAGGCACAGTTGAATTCATCGTCGATCGCGACCGCAACTTCTACTTCCTCGAGATGAACACCCGACTTCAGGTCGAGCATCCGGTGACCGAACTGGTGACTGGCATCGACCTCGTCGAGGAAATGATCCGCATCGCCGCCGGCGAGGAGCTGCGCTTTGGCCAAGAAGATGTGAGGCTGAACGGCTGGGCCGTCGAAAGCCGGCTGTACGCCGAAGACCCGTACCGCAACTTCCTACCCTCGATCGGTCGTTTGACACGTTACCGTCCGCCTACTGAGGGTGCACGTGCGGACGGCTCACTCATCCGCAACGATACCGGCGTGGTCGAGGGCTCGGAAATCTCAATGCACTATGATCCAATGATCGCCAAGCTCTGCACCTGGGCGCCCGATCGGATGGGCGCAATCACCGCCATGGGCGCGGCGTTGGATGATTTCGAAGTGGAAGGCATCGGCAATAACTTGCCTTTCCTCTCGGCTGTCATGGACCATCTCCGATTTCGCGAGGGGCGGCTGAGCACAGCCTTTATCGCAGAGGAGTTTCCGGACGGCTTCTTAGGTGTATCTCCAATCGATGCCGATGAGCGCAAGCTCGCGGCGATCGCCGCAGACATCAACTGGAAACTTCAGCGCCGTAACGTCTTGATCTCGGGGGCGATGCACAATCATCGTCGCAAAGTCTCCAACGATTGGGTTGTCACGCTTGGCAACCATGCCTTTCAGGTCGGCGTGTGCGATCAGGAAGACGGAACCACGGTGTCATTTGATGACGGCTCGGTCCTGAGCATTGCAAGCGACTGGCTGCCGGGACGGCACATCGCGCACTTTCAAATTGGCACCGAAACCACGTCGATCAAAACGTCGCGGTCAGGAACCGGCTACCGGCTGCGCTGGCGCGGAATGGATGTTGTCGCCCATGTGCGCAGCCCAGCTATTGCCGAACTGGCGCGATTGATGCCGACCAAGCAGCCGCCTGACACTTCAAAGCTGCTGCTTTGCCCGATGCCCGGTGTCATCACCGCGATTGCGGTTTCCGAAGGAGAGCCGGTCGAGGCTGGCCAGGTGCTTGCCACGGTCGAGGCCATGAAGATGGAGAACGTCCTGCGCGCCGAACGCCGGGCCGTCGTCAAACGGATCGCCGCCAAGGCGGGCGCAAGCCTCGCCGTTGACGAACCCATTCTGGAGTTCGAATGATGGCTGATCCAAAACTCACGGAGTGGCGCACTCTTGCCGAACGGGAACTGAAGGCCTCAGCCGATATACTCGTCTGGCGCACACCCGAAGGCATCGAGGTCAAGCCGCTCTACACGACCGATGATCTCGAGCAGGTCAACCATCTCGGTTCGCTCCCGGGTCTGAAACCCTTCGTCCGCGGGCCGCGCGCGACCATGTATACCGGGCGGCCGTGGACCATCCGCCAATATGCCGGCTTCTCGACCGCTGAGGAGTCAAACGCCTTCTACCGCAAGGCGCTCGCCGCCGGCCAGCAGGGGGTGTCGGTTGCATTCGATCTCGCCACGCATCGAGGCTATGACAGCAATCATCCGCGCGTCGAGGGCGATGTCGGCAAGGCGGGCGTTGCGATCGATTCCGTCGAGGATATGAAAGTCCTGTTCGATGCCATACCGCTCAAGGACGTTTCCGTCTCGATGACCATGAACGGTGCGGTCATCCCGATCCTTGCTTGCTTCATCGTCGCCGGTGAGGAACAAGGCTGTTCGCGAGCCGAACTATCCGGGACCATCCAGAACGACATCCTGAAGGAGTTCATGGTCCGCAACACCTATATCTACCCGCCCGAGCCCTCGATGAGAATCGTCGCCGACATCATTGAGTACACCGCAAAGGAGATGCCGAAGTTCAACTCGATCTCCATCTCTGGCTATCACATGCAGGAAGCGGGCGCGACACTGGTTCAGGAACTCGCCTTCACGCTGGCCGACGGGCGCGAATATGTTCGTGCGGCTTTGAAGAAGGGCCTCGATGTTGACGATTTTGCCGGACGGCTCTCGTTCTTTTTCGCCATCGGAATGAATTTCTTCATGGAGGCCGCCAAGCTGCGCGCGGCCCGGCTGCTGTGGTCGCGCATCATGGAGGAGTTCCAGCCGAAGAAGGCGTCTTCGCTGATGCTGCGCACGCACTGCCAGACGTCTGGCGTGTCGCTGCAGGAGCAGGACCCCTACAACAACATCGTGCGCACCGCATATGAGGCGCTCGCCGCGGTCCTCGGTGGCACGCAGTCACTGCACACCAATTCCTTCGATGAGGCGATCGCACTGCCGACTGAGTTTTCGGCGCGCATCGCGCGAAACACGCAGCTTATCCTTCAGCACGAGACCGGCGTGACCAAGGTCGCCGATCCGCTGGCAGGTTCCTACTACGTGGAAAGCCTGACCGCCGAACTTGCCGAGAAGGCGTGGGCGCTTATCGGGGAGATCGAGGCCGCAGGCGGCATGACCAAAGCCGTCGTTGCGGGCCTGCCAAAACGACTGATCGAGACGGCGGCGACCCGCCGCCAGGCAGCGATCGATCTCGGCGAGGAGGTGATCGTCGGCGTCAATTCGTACCGGCTGGAAAACGAGGCCCCGATCGAGGCTCTTGAGATAGACAATGCAGCGGTGCGAGAGGCACAGATCCGTCGTCTCGAACAAACAAAGCGTCAACGCGATCCCAAGCGCGTCGACGCGGCCCTTGCCGCGCTTGGCGAGACCGCGGCCAGCGGCAAGGGCAATATGCTCGAAGCAGCAGTCGAAGCGGTGCGCGCTCGCGCCTCGGTCGGGGAGATTTCCGACATCCTGCGCCGGGCTTTCGGCGATCATGTGGCCGTTCCTGAGGTGATCGCGGACGTCTACGGGTCGGCCTTTCGGGATGAACCGGAATACAAGATGCTAGCTTCGCGCATCAAGGACGTTTCCGTCGCGCTCGGCGGCCGGCCGAAGCTGATGGTGGCCAAGCTCGGCCAAGATGGCCATGATCGCGGCGCCAAAGTGATTGCATCGGCCTTCGGCGATCTCGGTTTCGACGTGGTCGCGGGGCCGCTCTTCCAAACGCCGGAGGAGGCTGCAGCAATGGCAGTGGCTTACGACGTTCACGTCATCGGCGCGTCATCGCTCGCGGCCGGACACAAGACCCTGTTGCCGCAACTCGTCGAGGCGCTGATAGCAAAAGGCGCTGAAAACATCATCGTCGTGTGCGGTGGTGTGGTGCCGCGCCAGGATTATCAGTTCCTGATGGGCCATGGGGTCGCCGCGGTGTTTGGCCCTGGAACCCATGTCTTGGATGCCGCGCGTGCGGTCGTCGATCTCCTTGAAGGTAGGCGCCGCAATCAATGAAGACGCTCGTCGTAAAGGACTTGGTAATCAGGCGAGCGCTCTATGCGCGGATATTGCACCCACATGGTAGGGGGAATCAGTGATTCCGCAAATAAAAAACGCGCGAGCCGCGTTCGTCCCTGTATGCGAGCGCGCCGTGTTCGACTATTTGCGATTGCGCCGCGGATTCGATCTATTCGGCCTATCTGTGAAGACTGTCCAATTTCAGTATGACCAGAATCTCAACTCGTGCACGGCTCAGGCCGCCATCGTTCAAGCCTTTCCGGCGCGCGCCGATCCTGCGCGACCAGCATGCCTGCACCCGCAGTGGCTCCAAAGCGAAGCGTTTTCCCGCATCACCCTCGAACATTTGCTACGAACCGGCCGAGCCATCGCACGATGCTTGGTGCCTCGAATGCCTGTGCGCCATTCAGACCACTGCGAGCTCAAACTCACGCTCGACCGTATCGGAGGAACCTGATGTCGCATGAGCTCCCCCTTGGGTCTGAGCGGGCGGAAGAATTCGTTCTGAAGACCGACCAAGCGCCCGAGTTCTGGCAGTTCCTGAACGGGTTACGCGGCGACGACTTACTCATCGAGCTGATCGTCAACGAGCTCGACGCGCGCTCGTCGCGAACCGAAATTCGGTTTGAATTCGACCAACTGGTCTGTCTCGGAAACGGCGATCCGATCGACGCGCCTGGATGGGAGCGGTTGAGCTACATCAAGGGCGCAGGTCACGAAGTCGCGGCCAAACTTGGCATGTTCGGGGTGAAGAACCACGGGCTCAAGGCGTGCTTCACACTCGGCAATACGATTACGCTGCGGTCCGCAGGCCAGCAGATCCTGCAAACACTATTCAAGGACGGAGACGATAAACCTCCTGCCGTCGCTTCTCGGTGCCGCACGGCGAGGCCATCGAATTCGCGGCCGTGACCGACCCGCAGATCGAGCAGGTTTTCAATGAGGCCGTAGCTAGGTTGCCCAAACGACTCCTGGGCGTCATGCGGCCAGGGATGCTCGAGCGATACGAGGTTGTCCTCTCGCACCACAAATTGGGCTCACATACTTTCGTGTTCACGGCGGGCCGTCTGCGCCGGGAATCAGGGCTCGTCACCTACTTTCGGGAGTGCATTGAGATTCTCGCCGATGGGGAGCGGCTGCTCGAACGCGAGCATGCCTGCCTCACGCTATCGACCGAACGGTCAGCCGGCAAAGCTCGGTTTTTCCAGGCGACGGAATACCGATCGGCAGGCAAGCGGCTATTTCCCCGCAGCGGTCTGGTGATCGAAGTGGCATGGGACGTGGACGCCGCCGGCAAGCTCAGACTGAACACGGGACGATTGCGTTATCCCGTTGCGTATCCGGGAGATAAAACCTCCTCAGCGAGCGGAACTGCCGTGCACTACTCAGGGGCGTTTGTCTCTGACACCGAACGGCACGAACTCGCGGCGCAATCGGGCGCGTGGAATAATGCGATTATTGCGGCATGCGATGTGCTCTTCGCCGACGTCCTCGTCAAGCTCCTCATCCCTCGCTTCCGTACGAAAGCACTCGACCTGCTAGGCAACCTCTCCGGTGAACGGCTGTTGACATATGCCAACCGCCTGTTGGACGATCGGGCTTTCCCCGCAATCGACGCGCAAGGCAAGTCTGTCCGCCAAAACCGTGGATCTCTGCTTGCCGTTCCGGCTTACGAAGGCAGGGAGCGCAAATGGTCCGCAGCGCTCGCTAAAGTCGTGCCTGCCTCATTGCCTGTCCTTGACCCGAAGACCCCTGCAGCGCTGATGCAATTGCTAGCAACTCGAAGTTGTAGAGGATGGGATGACAACCATCTGAGATACGACGGGCAAGATGTGCTGGATCGCCTGGAGGCCTCTGACGCCCAGCATTTTCCGTGGCGCAGCGAGGCGGAATGGCTTCGATCGCTAGGCGATCCGGCCATCGCGCGAGCGCATTTCGACGCGCTGCACCCGTTCTTGAACGGCTACGCCGCCGCCGCTCGCCCCAGCGGCTCCACCGCGCGTCTGCCGGACAGCGAGGGCACGACTCATCCCCTGTCGAGGCTGAAGCGTGGCGCGTCCATCCCCTGCGAGCTCCAGCTAGATGTGCCTCCAACAATCCATCCCGAATTGCGCGGACATCCTGTCTTCAAGCTCGAAGGATGGCACCTAGAAGGGTATGCGTTGCGCAACCTACTGCGAGATGGGGATCTCGCTAACAAATCGAACGCGGTTCGAAAGCGCTTCTTCGCTTGGCTTGCAGCCAATCCGGACGAATTGGCCCGCGACGACTGGCCCGCCGTCAAGAATTTGCCGATCTGGCCGGCGGTTCACGGCACCGTCCACACCTTCGACGAGCTATGCTCGCCGGAAGTTAAAGTCGCGACATTGCTCGGTGATAATATTGCCATCCCGGCGCGCGAGCTGCGCGTGCTGTGCAAAAAGCTCGAGGGTAGCCGCGCCCGGCTGACCCTGCGGGAGGATCCGAACACGGCCGAGGTAATGGCCCTCTATTCGGATCGGCTCGCGGCGTTTCCAACCGATCGTCCGCTAGATGCAAACGAGCGTTCCGCGTTTCATGCGTTCGAATCCGCGCTCGCGACGCTAGCCAGTTCGAAGCGGGCAGCAGGGGTGCTGCGCTCGCTACGAGCGACCGCGGTCGGACTCAGCCTCGCGGGTGAAATGAAGCCGGCCAACATGCTCGTCCGTGCAGCGGCGAGACCGCCCGGCTGATGCTCCAGCCAAAGGATTTGCTTGATCGCCCGATCCTCGATCTGGATTCCGTCATGCCGCCGGCGCGAAGCCCGGTCGAGCTTCTCGATTGGCGTTGCTCCAAAGGTGAGCGGATAGCGTTCGAACCTTTCCAGCATGTTTTCTCCAGCAAGAGGTGATCAGGCTGAACCAGCTCCGGCCTCAGTCATGAGCGTGTTTGGTTCAAGCCAGCGGCATCTGAGACCGTGCAGAAGAGCCTCAACATCATCATCAGCGTCTCGTTCGATCGAGACGAAGCAACCCGCAGGCCCGCTTGCTGCGACGTCGCTTGCCTAGGCACTCGAACGGTTCCCTCCCGCCATTGGACGGCTAAGAATTCGCCTCTGCCCACTCAAGCGCACCAATCCTTGAACGGTCAGCTCTATCTCCAGGTTGATCCGAAGTGGCGTGAATCTAAGTTCGAACTTCTCAATTCGCCACAACGGAGCGGCGTAACTACCGCCCATCCGAATAGCTGAGGCACATCGTTCATTGGTCACCTTATGAATATCTGTTGGCTGCTATCCAACTTCCCTGCTCTACCGAAATGCTCCGCCCTTTCACCTGCTCGACAAGCACAGCTGGACCGCCAGGTCAGAAAGAGCACGCTGCCGAAATAAACCACCTGAAGCAGCAGCGAGCAGGCCAGCGTCGCGACGACTGCTAGAGGGATCGAATGCGAAGCTAAGTAAACAATTATAGCGTTGCCGCAAAGGACTAGCCCTAAGAGCCGGCAAAAGATCATGAAGGGCAACTCCGTTCTCCTGGCTTTGTCTCGTCAAAACATGCTGCTCATGCTCCGATCTGGTCGGCCGCGACATGGGTTTGGCAGCTCTTTGGGCAGACGCGGCCGCAAGCTCCGCAACCAATGCATCGGCCGGCATGGTCGGCGACCATGATCATGCGATTGAGCTCGCCTTCGAAATCGTCGTCATCACCGTCGCAGATGCCGAGGATTTCACCCGCGTCATCGACGCCGTAAAGATGCATGACTTCGCGCGAGCAGACCTTGAAACAGCGACCGCAGCCGATACAGATCTTGCCATCTATAGCGGTCAGATATTCCGGCACCCATATGGAGCCGTCGCGGCTGATGAATGTGCTCGTCATCCTAATTTCTTCATTGTAGCGAGCTCTCTCTTGGCACCATCCAACTCGGCATAAACGGCGTGCGTTTTCTCGGCGACCTCTTCTATCTCAGTCCATTTGACCGGGAGATCCTCGGCAAGGTCGCGCAAGTTCGTTTTAGCAATTGCCGCCTGCAGCTGAAGCTTCCGGACTTTCTTCACCATCTCATCCAGGTTCGACATGATCCTCCCTCGAAAATTGGTTTCCTCACACCCGCGCCGTCGGCTATAGCTGCAGTCGCATCGTCGACCATGTACCGGTATCCGCGAGTTTCCCGATAGTCTCAGAGCCGAAACGGTGGACGTCTCGACAAACGATCAACTGCCAACCGTAAAAAGCACGCGCCCCGAAACCCCGAACGGTTTCATCTATGTGCTGGCGATGTCATCACGCCGCGCTCCTCGATCGCAACCACTACTGCGGTGTAAAACATGTTGGGCCTCCACAGCGCGTCCGGATCAGATCGCCAATGATCAAATTTCCGGCCAAGTTCTTTCGTAATGATGAAGTCGGCCAGCAGCTGGGGTCCCATTTGCCTTCGCAGGACCCGTAGTACTCGTGAGCACGAACCAGCCGCACAAGGCATTCAGCGAACGGGGTGGCCAGGGCCACCAGGTCCTCGTTGACGGCAGGGCCAAGCGCTGCGTGAGAGATTTCGTTTTCCTCAATTTCAGTGCCCGTCATCGAAAGACGATTTCTGCGTTCGGGTACGGCGACTTCGCGTCCGCTTGCGCAGCCGACGTCCGGCTTGGCCGGGCCGTTTCCACGTAAATGCGGTCCTTTTGGCCGAACTTGCACAAGTCTTGGACCGTAACGTCTTCCACGGCGGGCCAAATTCGCGTCGAGTACCGCGCCCGCGGCGATCCGGTTCAAGGTCAAGGCCCGAGCCTTGACCTGCTGCGAACGATCCACCCTGTGCTGCATGGACACACTTACAGCGGGCACGCTGCAGAACTGGCGAATTGACCAGGGTTCGATTCCACATGTGATCCCTTTGCCATCTTTGCTCATCATGCGATTGCGCTTTGATTTTCAGGAGCCTTGTTTTGCGGAACCACGCAAAGCTGCGCGTAGCAGGCGTTCTCACCCGTGTAGTTGGCCAGGGCTTGGAGCAATGGGGTAAGGTAGTACTGTTTGATGTGGTCCGGCATCGTCTCCGGATCACCCAGAGATTTCAGTGCCACCTCGATCAACTCGATCGCGCGATCCTTGTTGCCGCTCTCATAATAGTATTGAGCGACCGGGACATACCAACGGAATTTAAGGGGTTCGTCGCCTTGCGGAGGATTTAGTGTCAGGATCTGTTCCGAGAGCTTGTCGCCCATTGCAATGCGCTCAGCACGGGGGAGATGGGAGTTGTCCATTGCGGGATCGAAGAGTTGGTTCAGGGCCATGACCATCCAAGACACGGCCTCGAACTTTTTGTCGATCGCGTCCTCGACTAACTGTCGCACGGCTGGCAAGCCGGTCTGCACGTCGCGCAGCTTGTGAAGGAGTAGATCCACATGAGTTTCCCGGAACCCGATATAATCCGGCATCAAGGCGAGGCCTTCTTCGATGGCCGAGAGTGCTGCCGTCCAATCCTCGGTCTGCATCGCCGGTTGAAGTTTGGCATATATCGGTTTGGTCACCGATAGTTCGCGCGCTGTGCGTTGGTTGCTAGCGATCCGGCCGGTATCGGCCGCTTTGGCTTCATCGCTGCTGCGCCAGCTTCCGTTGAGAACATTCGGTAAAATGTCATCGAGTTCCGACGGGTGTCCGATGAAAGCGATGTGGCCGTCGCGATCGACGACGAACGAGGTGGGAATCCCGAGCGAAGAACTGGCTTCCATCCATAGTCTATTCATTTCGCCTGTGTAATCGAACGCGATCCGATAATTCAGATTCGGGAACCTCTCGGTCAGCCACGCATCCAACTTGGTCCGCGCCTCCTCCGCAGTTGGAGCCTGTTCGCTAGCTGCGACTCCGACGACCTCAAACCCGCGGTCGTTATATTTCTCTTTCAGTTCCACCAAATGCGGCATGGCAGCCACACAGGGTCCACACCAAGTCGCCCAGAATTCAACAAGGTACACCTTGCCGGGCTGAAAATTGGCAATGGGCTCGCCACGCAGCCAGTCGTCCACTTTGATCGGAGGAGCCGGCGACTCCATACGCAACACCATGTTGTTCTCCAAAGCTATTCCACACTTTCCTGGCGTTTATGCGCGTGCTGGTTATTCTCTCAGTAGAGCAACACACCGGTTAGGGAGACCATCGCTCGACTTGCGCATTCGCATGCGGTCAGCCCTCACCCACTATTGCCGCATCTCAACCAGCAAAGGCCGTGCCAGCGCGCCTAGCCCGCATTAAGTGCATGGTTACGCTAGGGAAGACGTACGGGCACCAACACGGCGTCGTCTTGAACCTGACATATTTTCTGCCGCTGTCGGGTTTTGGACACGCATCGCTCATGCGTCGCTTAGGACAGCGAAGAGCTTGGCCGTCTTGCCTGCAGTGAGATCGGCACCGGCTCATCGAGCAACAGCACCTCGGCGCCCTCGAAGATTCGCGGACGACCGGGTTCCCGCGTGCAGCAAATGCCTCCCATCGGGTGCGAGCCGGATACTGCGTATGCTGTTTCGCTAGACGCAGAACCAGCATTCGCGATCCGATTTTTCGCCACAGACCTAGGAAGCATTGCAGGTCCACCACCGCGGGCGGGCGGCTTAGCATCTGCTCCGCTCGTGGGCGAAGCGGATGCCGCCGTCGCCGCGAGCCCGATGATGATGATGATGATGATGCGGCCCAGGCCTGCTCTCCCTTGCTGTTTCCGTCGAGGAGGTCGTGGATCTCACCCGGCCCCATGCGGAACGCAAGTCGCGCAGAACGCGGGGCACGACGTAAATCTTTTCGATTCGGAGGCCTGGATCAGCATGTGTCTGGCTTATCGCTTCTGCCCATCCGCACCGCATCACTGCCTACCACGGGCGGCATTCGACTCGGAAACGGCCATGCCCCGCGATGACAACCCGACACCGGGATCGACAGCTACCCGCAATGGAAGGGCCAATCACAGCCTGGTCGTTGCACAATCTCATGCCCATCACGTCCCCTGACCCAGGAGACGCCTGGCGCGTTATCCATCGGGCCAACCGCCCTGGGGCCGATCCAGGCAATTGAGGATCGAGCATTGGTCGGGCGTAGGCTGGCTTGCGAGTTCGGCCTTTGGTTGGGAGGACCGGCTTAGGACGCGCCTGCGAAACTGGACGTGGCGAGGCCACACTGGAGTATGCCTTCCCTGAAATGGTGCTGCGCTAGGTCATGTCCCACCGCGTGGTGTAGGTCGGCGATAGCGAAGCCGCTCGCGAGCGCGCCCTCAACAGCGCTGTAGCGAGCGAG